>JAMWDA010000197.1 GCA_023818995.1 Candidatus Omnitrophota bacterium | reverse complement strand
AAAGAGATATTAAAAAATTTATGCGAACGGATAGAAGAAACAATTAAACTTATAAAAGATGGCTCATCTGTAGACTACATTCTTTTTTTTCTAAAACCAGCTTTAGAGTATATATGTAGATTAAAAGGAGAGAATATCGATGAGGAGATACTAAAGAAAATTTTTACTAACTTCTGTATTGGTAAATAAAATCTTTATAAATGATAGGAGGTAAAAATGGATAAGAAAAAGATAGAAAAAGGAACAAAACTTATTTTAGAAGGGATAGGTGCTAATTTAAAGAGAAAAGATATCGCTTCTACACCTAAAAGAGTATCAGCAATGTATGAAGAGATTTTATCCGGTCACTCCGAAGATCCCTACAAAGAGTTAGAAGTTGTACTTGAACAGAAACACGATGAAATAATCCTTCTAAAAGATATACCGATTTACTCCCTATGTGAACATCATCTTTTGCCCTTTGTGGGTAAAGCTCATGTAGCCTATATCCCTAATAAAAGGATTACTGGTTTAAGCAAATTAGCAAGAGTAGTTGATATACTCTCTCGTAAGCTCCAAGTGCAGGAAAGACTTACCACGGAAATAGCCGAAGTGATTATGAAAAAACTCAATCCTCAAGGAGTGATGGTAATAGTTGAAGCTGAGCATTTCTGTATGAGTATGCGAGGAGTAAAGAAACCAGGGGTAATAACTAAAACCTCGGTAGTTAAAGGAATTTTCCGAAAGAACCAGAAAACTCGCCAGGAAGCCCTAAGTCTAATATTCTCTTAACAGTTAGGAGAATCACTACATTTCCATTCCTCATAACAAGAAGATGGCAACTCGTACAAAAACATAGATGGCCGAGATATTATAAGACCATTTTTAAATGTATACTTTGTCTGAGGATAGGTAATATAAAGATAATTTTTTGCTCGCGTGGTAGCTACATAGAATAACCTTCTCTCCTCTTCCATAGCTTGAGGAGAATTTAATGCTTTAGCATGGGGAAACTCGTAATCGGAAAACCCAATAATAAAAACTACTTCCCATTCTAAACCTTTTGCTTGATGGATAGTGGAGAGCGTTAAAGCCTCCTTCTTGGCATCCTCATCCAAAATTGTTTCTCCCCGAAAACTCTCATAAGAACTCATATCTAAGAGAAACTCTCTTATAGTGGAATAATTCCTTGCTATTTTAGCTAACTCTTCCAAATCTAATAGTCTATCCTCAGGATTATCGAAAGAGAGATAGCAATACTCCTTATAATTATTTAAAATCTCCCTTATTGCTTTCTCCGGCTGAGATAATTTTTTTATATTATTTATAATAGTAACAAACTCATTAAATCCCTCTTTTTTGTTTTTAGGTAAAATTTTAGCTATCTCTTCAAAGCTTTTATCTCCTTTACATACCTCCATCCATATTTTCTGAGCATAACTTCTACCGATACCTTTATGTAAAGAAATTGCTCGTTTAAAAGATAACTCATCTTTTTCGTTCACTACTACCTTTAAATAAGCGAGCACATCTTTGATATGTGCCTGCTCAAAAAACCGCATCCCTCCTCTCACCACGTAGATTATATTACGTTTCATTAACTCTAACTCTAACTCCAAAGCTTGGTAATGCGAACGAAAAAGCACAGCTATCTCTCTAATGGGTATACCTTCACTATTTAATTCCAAAACTCTCTGAGCAACAAACATTGCCTGCTGATAAACATCCTTTGTCTCTACCACTACAGGAAGCTTAAAGTCTTTCTTAATTGCTTTCAACTCTTTGGGAAACTGCGCACGATTATGTTTAATTATCTCGTTAGCTAAAGATAGTATTTGGGGAGAAGAACGGTAATTTATCTCTAATTTGAATATCTTAGCATCACTGAATACTTTTGGGAAATCCAAAATATTGTTTATATCTGCGGAACGAAAAGAGTATATGGATTGAGCATCATCGCCAACAACTAATATATTTTTATGGTAACTAGCTAAATCCTTTAAAATCTCAAATTGAAGGCGGTTAGTATCCTGATACTCATCAACAAGGATATATTTAAAAATCTGGGCATACTTTTCTCTTACCTTATCTATTTTTAAGAGCTTATGCCAATTAAAAAGTAAATCGTTAAAATCCATTATGTTTGAAGCTTTCTTTTTGTTACTGTAATAGTGTATAACTCTTTTTATTTGCGGGATAAATTCTTCTAAATGAGAATAATCGGCAAAAATAACCTCATCTATTTCCCTAAGAGAATTTATTGCTAATGACCAGATTTGGCTAATAACATCTTTTTTAGGGAACAATTTACCCGATTTACTATAACCCAACTCTCCAATACAATCATCAATTAAATCTTTAGAATCCTCATTATCGATGATGGAGAAATTTGATGAATAACCCAAAAGGTTTGCTTCCCTATGTAGAATAACATTAGCGATATGGTGAAATGTTCCTGCCCACAATCCTTTCAAATTCATTTTAATCAAAATCTCTGCACGATTAATCATCTCTTGTGCTGCACGGTTAGTAAACGTAACTAATAAAATATTCCTTAAATTTTCACCATTGCCTAAAAGATAGGCTAACCTGTAGATTAATACCCTCGTTTTACCACTTCCTGCCCCAGCCAAAACTAAACAGGGACCATCTGCTTCTTCCACAACTTTTATCTGTTCGTAGTTGAGATTATCTTTGTAATTTATGAAAGATTGGGGAATAATAAAAGAAGTTAACTTATAATCCTGCATTAGTTATAAACCTATTAAAAGTTAAAGCATTTTTTACAGCAAAACCATGAGCGTCGTTATTGAAAAAAGCGAAAATAGTATCAATTCTATCCTGCCATACATTTATTTTCTTACACCACTCAATTAACTCCTCATCCG
>JAMWDA010000196.1 GCA_023818995.1 Candidatus Omnitrophota bacterium | reverse complement strand
AGAAGAAGACAAAAGTGGATACGATGTACCTATATCAGTCCTTTACCGAAAACAAAAAGGTTGAAAATTTTATAGTATAATGTTATAATTTAAAATGAGGAGTAAATCCCTGCCTGTCCCGTTAGCAGACGAAAACGCTACAGCCAACAGTTCCATAAAGGGAACTTATATCTCCTGTTACTTAGGTAACAGGATGCGGTGCCCACCTGTGTGAGGCATGGACTGAAAAGCGGTGAGCTGCGACGGACCAACGGCAGGGTTTTTATTTTAGAAAATTATAATTTACCATTACCCTCTCTCAAATCTATCTATGTCAACAAAACAAGAACCTTTAGCAGTTAGATTAAGGCCACAGAATTTAGAGGAATTCGTTGGTCAGAGCCATCTTCTTGGTGAAGGTAAACTTTTAAGAAGAGTTATTATTTCCGGCAATATCCCACCTTTGATATTTTATGGGCCACCTGGTTCAGGAAAAACTAGTTTGGGATTTATTATCGCTAAAAGTATAAATGCCAACTTCCAATATCTAAATGCTTCTTTTTCCTCGGTTGGCGAAGTTAAAAGTATACTTAAGGAAGCAAAGAAAAAATTAGAGTTAGGCAGAAAAACCCTCCTTTTTATAGATGAAATACATAGGTTCAATAAACTTCAGCAGGAAATTCTTATCCCTGATACAGAGTCGGGTTCAATTTATTTTATTGGCACAACAATTTATAATCCTTTCTATTACCTTATTCGTTCACTTATCTCTCGCTCTATCGTAGCTCAATTTAAACCGCTTACCAAAGATGAAATAATAACTCTCCTAAAAAGAGCACTAAGGGAAAAAGAACGAGGGTTGGGTGAATTTAACGTGTGTATTAACGAGGAAGCTCTTCAATACATTGCTATAAATTCCTCCGGTGATGCACGAAAAGCTCTTTCAAGTTTGGAAATAGGGGTAACCTCAACGAGCAAAGACAGTGAGGGAAAGATAAATTTTGATTTAATGGTAGCTAAAGAATCTATTCAAAAAGAACTCTTTTACGATAGAAAAGATACGTTTCATTACGATACGATTTCTGCCTTTATTAAATCCATTAGAGGCTCCGACCCGGATAGCGCACTATACTGGCTGGCAAAGATGTTAGTAGGAGGGGAAGACCCTCGCTTTATTGCACGGAGATTAATTATCTTAGCTAGCGAGGATATAGGTAACGCTAATCCTTTTGCCTTAGTTTTAGCTAACAGTTGTTTTAACGCTGTGGAAACAGTAGGTATGCCTGAGGCGAATTTGATTCTTGCCCAAACTACCATATATTTAGCCTGTTCACCTAAATCAAATTCTTGTTATAGAGCTATTGAAGAGGCATTAAAAGATGTAGAAAAAGGAGAAACTATAGAGGTTCCTAATCATATCAAAACTTATTCTAAGGATTACAAGTACCCTCATAATTACCAAGTTAGTAAAGATATTGGTGGTTTTGTCTCTCAAAGTTATGGTGGTAGAAGGAGGTATTATTTCCCTAAAAGTATTGGTGAAGAGAAAAAATTAAAATATTTCCTTGAACAATTAGAAAAGATAAAAAAGGAAAAAATTAATGAGTGATTAAATTAGAAATTTCTTTTAACTTTTTGAAAAATTATGTATAATTAAAAAATTAGCGTAATATTAGTTAGAAGCAAATATTTAAGAGTAGCGATGCTTAAATTGGGTGTTCAGGTATCGGTTGAAGGTGGTATTGAAAAATCTATAGATAGGGCTTTAGCTTTACAATGTAATACCATGCAGATATTTGTCCGCAATCCTCGTAGATTCCGAAAAGGTTTTTTAAAAGATGATGAGATAGATATGTTTAAAAAAAAGTTTCTAAAATCGGGTATTTCTCCTTTGGTAGTGCACACCCCTTATACTCTTAATTTAGCTAGTTCCAAAGTATTCCTCCACTGGATTACCGTTAAAGAGTTCATTTTAGACCTATTAGAAGTGGATAAGTTAGGAGCGGATTATTTAGTTACGCACACAGGATGTTATAAAGGGGCTAACGAGGAAGCTGGGTTAAAAAAAGTAGTGAAAGCTTTAAAAAAGATTCTAAAAAGCACAGAAGGTATAAAGACAAATATCTTATTAGAGAATACCTCTGGAGGAGGAACGTGGTTGGGTTATAAATTTTTTCATTACAATTTTATTTTAAAAGAACTCAATTATACCGATAGAGTGGGAGTATGTTTAGATACAGCTCATGCTTGGAATGCCGGTTATAGAATAAATAGTGAAATAGGATTAGAAGAAATGCTTTCAGAGATAAAACAAACAATAGGTATACACAGAGTAAAATTAGTTCATCTCAACGATACTTTGGATGAGCTCGGCTCAAGGAAAGACAAACATTCGCACATTGGGGAAGGTAAGATAGGAGAAAAGGGATTTTCTTTAATCGTTAACCACCCCCTATTACGAGATTTACCATTCATCTTAGAAACACCAAAAAAGGATGAAAGTGATGATATAAAAAATCTAAATACTGTAAGGAGAATATATAGAAATGAATTACACTAAAGAAATAGATAAAAAATGGCAAGATTACTGGCGAAGTATAAGACTTTTTAATGTAGATATTAAAGAAAGAGCATTGAAGAAATACTACTGTTTAGTTATGTTCCCTTACCCATCTAGTGAGTTACATGTAGGTCATGCCCGAAATTACGTTATCGGTGATGCTGTAACAAGATATAAACTTATGCGTGGTTTTAATGTTCTATCTCCTATGGGATGGGATGCCTTTGGTTTACCTGCAGAAAACCAGGCGATAAAACATAAGATTCATCCTAAGGATTGGACATTAAAGAATATTCGTAGAATCAAAGAACAATTGAATTCTTGGGGGATTGGTTAC
>JAMWDA010000195.1 GCA_023818995.1 Candidatus Omnitrophota bacterium | reverse complement strand
TTTCTCATCGGAAGGGAACTTACCTTTTATTCTAACTACTACCTCCTTATCTTGAGGAGAATACGCAACAAAGTAATCTTTATTTAAATGCTTACCCTGAGGCAAAAATTTCATCTCTTCTCCCCAAGATAATCCTCCCCAAATGTTAACCAATAAAAGGAATAAAACAACCTTATAATTTTTATTAACCATCCTCCCTCCAACCTTTGTCCACTTCGTAAGTGGGCGCTACAATGTCCACTTACGAAGTGGACATTGAGTTAATCCTCTAAAAGTAAATGTTTTAATTTCGCTAATTCCCGTTGATACGAAATCTGGTCATTCACAAATATTTTATACGAATTTGTTTGAATATCCAAAATATCAGAATATTCACAAATTTTTTCTTCGCTTAACTCTATATACTCATTATACGAAGAAAAAAGCCAATCCTGAGGAAAATCAACTAAGTAAGCGGTCACAGGATTTAAATGAATATACCGGGTTAAATGGAGTAAATACTCATTATTTTCTACTAATACTCGCTGAAAACGGCCCTCCCATAATGGCCCTTTTCTCTTATGTTTTGTATTAAAATAGCGGGTATAGCCATCAAGAATCTTTCTCATATAATCAAATACTCCTTTATCTTTTAACTGTTTCAGAATTAAATGAATATGAGTAGGCATAAAACAATAGGCAATTATCTGCACCAATTTTTCCTTACCTTTAGATATAGAATTAAAAACTGCAGAAAAACCAAAATTGTTAACAGCCTCTGTCTCTATGAATCGAGAAAATTTTTCTGGTAGAGGGAATATCTGATAATAACGGATAAGTTGATACATTCTCAAATATTCATTTTTATTATTAAAAATCTGATAATTAGCAATACTTTTACTACACACATGATATATTTCTCCTGTGACAAGCTCATCTTTAAAAGACATTTCTCCCCCCCTACCTTTTGTCCACTTCGTAAGTGGACATTCTGGTGTACACTTCGTAAGTGGACATTGGTTAGTATTTGCCGGTAATTCTAAAGAAAAAGCCTTTTACAGAGTAATCGTTTGTCTCAGTTAAATCATCACTGAAATCAGTAAAGTTGTAACCAAAACCAACTTGTAAGTTATTATTAAGATGCCGAGAAATCTCAAATAAGAAACCTGTTCTATTATCCTGCGCCTGCTTCACCGCCAGTGTCCTATACTCTACCCCTATATCCCATTTAGAGGTAATATGGTAGTTAAATCTATTAATCCAAAGGAACTTCTCCGCTTTGCTCATCTCTCTACCGCCAACACTCTCCTCTCCTCGTTTGAGAGCAAATTTTTCTACTAACTGTAAGTGCTTAGTTAAATCGTAAGCTCCTTCTACAGCAAATACAAATGCACGCTGACGAGAAATATTGGTATTGTCGGTTTGAGAAGAAGGTTGTTTATCTTCAATATAGCTTATCTTACCTAAAATATTTAGTCTATCAAAATCTACAGGCCTAAATGCGGAACCAAAAGTAAATTCTTTGAACTCTGCCTCAGTCTTACCTGTACTCTTATTATGCGTGTGAGAGTAATCAAAACGGCTAAATAGTGTCCAATCAGGATTAAGTTTATACTCTATAGAGTTCTTGAAAAGATACTGGTCTTTATCTTCTTCCCCGCGGTCAAATCTTGATTCAAATTGTGTGCTAACTTTGAGTTTATCGGGGTCAGTGTATCCCACTCCTAAAGAAACAGCTGTTCTATCTGTAGTTACCCCCTGATTAAATACCTCCCCTTTCTCTAAACGAGCATCAAAATCCCACTTATCTTTATTATAATCTAATCCCACAATTCTTGAAGAGGAACGAGAATTATCCGTAACCTTATACTCCTGGGCAGAGATAACTTTTGTGTTCTTATCCACAAGCGTCTCTGTCCCTAAGGTAGTAGTTGAAGTTTTACCTTCACCTTTCTCTCTACCAAAACTATAGGTAGTGTACATACGAGTCTTACTATCCACTTGAGAATCCACGCTAATACTGGTAGCATTACCTCGGTTACCTATCATCTGTTCAAGTTTAACTTTAATTTTCTTGGATAACTCTAAAATCGTACCTACGATAGTTCTGGTATCCTTTGGACCCTTTATATTAGTCTGTTCCTGTAAATATACTTTAGCCTTCTCCGTAAGGTTATACTCTATTTTACCAGCAAGAGTATGAGCGGTAACATCCTCATCACTTGTCTCACCCTTAACATCGTGGTATCTATACTCACCGGTAAAAGTGTACTTGGTTTCCGTATGCTTATACTGCAAAGTATAATTACTCACTTTACTTGCTCCTTCTAGAGTATTGCTCGCCTCTATATTCTCTCTTGCTTCTAACTCCTGATAATCGTAACTAAAAGATACTGTATCTTTATTAGTAATATTTGCGGTTAATTTCATCCCATACTTTTGCGTGCCTTGTTGAGAAATACCCGATTGAGAAGAAAAACCTCTACTTATATCCTGAAAATATGCTTCTAAAAGAAGCTTATTCTCTTTCTTATTAAATAACTCTCCTAAATCTGTCTTAAGAGAGACCTTCAAAGCTTCGCCTTTCAAAGATTCCTCAGAAGATAAAGTTTCAAAACTTAAACCTCCATCGTAGGAAACATAACTATCAAAAACAGAGGATTTACTCTCTGCATACTCTAACTTAAACTCAGTAGAGCGTTTAAGTTTCACGGTAAGGTCATAACCTCTTAATTCGTAACCACTCTCTTTCTCATCTTTAATATAAGTTGTTCCCAATTTAATATGGTCGTTTATCTGCTGAGCAAACCGCACACCAAATGTTCCCTCTTCAATAAAATCTTTTGGCTCATACTCATAATCAACCACCACATAAATAGGATTACCTAAAAGCATAGCACTACTTATAA
>JAMWDA010000194.1 GCA_023818995.1 Candidatus Omnitrophota bacterium | reverse complement strand
GTCCTCCTGCAAAGTATTTGTAATACTTCTAATAAGAGCTTTCTCTCTGTCAGCGGACTTAAAGGCAATACCTGCTAAAGTAACCGGACCAAAACTTGTTCCGATACCTGTAGCTGCAGGGTATTGACCTTTAAAATCTAATCTATCATAACAGTGCATTCTTGCCTTATTAAAATCGCGATAATGTTCACCCAATTGATGAAAAACTTTTGGTAGCCATTTTTGCTCAGAAAACCAAAAAAGCATATCTTGATTATCTTTTGTCAATCTATAGATTAATTCCGTAAATTTTCCTGTTGGATAAAGTTTAGTTATATTCGGTATATAATTCCAGTGTCTTATTACATTAAGCTGACTTAACCCTTCTTGTGCTAAAATTGTATCCTCTATTCTAAAAGCATCTGTAGCCTGACTGTAAATATCAGGACAAGCTTTTGACGTTATCCCACCCCACCACAACCATTTTTGGTCATAATCATATAAAACTGAATACCGCATAATTGGTAATGTATTGCTTTGAATTTGATGGTATTCAAATTTTGCCTCTTTAGTTTTTGGAACGATAATTATAACTTCTAAAGCTATATCAAAATAATCTAAGGGGGCTTGAGCAATAAAAGTTGGAGTAGGATAATCTAAACCAAATATTTCATCTAACAACTTATTAAGTAATTGGCATCTTTCATTAAACTCCTGCTCTGAAATCGCTCCGATAAAAATATTAAGCATTGCAATTTTAGTTTGCAAGTTATTAAGTTTAGTTTTCAGTCTCTCAAATACATTACGTGCTTGCTCTATAAAAGTTGCATATTCATATGGAAGAATTTGTCCTTGTATCTCTTGATGGCTTCCAAAATCAATCTTAATGTATGAAGTATGTTGTAGAGGTATACCGAGACTGTCACGCAAATTTTGAAGTTTTTTAAAAATTTTAGTTTTTTCTGTAATGTGTATTTCAGTTTTAAATTCACACTCAAGAGATCTTAATCTATCTATATCCGAAGTATTAAATCCTATAGATAAGGAGATAGATCTTTTATCATACTTTATAGAAGATGAACTAGAAAAATTACTCCTATCAAAATTAACCCCACCCACCTGTTCATAGGAACGCGCCAACTTTCCACTAGCCACGGAAGAGGTAAAGCTGGTTGTTTTGCTATAAACTTTGGTGGGCGGGGAAATAATACCCTTTTGAGAATTTAATTCTTCTCTCTTCCTCCTTATTGAAGAAGGACTACAAGACAACTCTTGGGGGTAATCAACTGTTTCAAGTATACCTGCTTCTTTTAAAATCTTAGTGGCAATAGGTTTAACTACCTGTAATATCTTCCTCTCTATTTGCCTTATTCTTTCTCTTGAAAGTGGTTTACCTTCTTTATTTTTATAGCCTAACTCATAGAGAAAATCACTAGTAGCCTCTAAAGTTAAAGGTTCAACTGCCTCTACTGCATTTAATATATTACTACGAACACGCCACTGCCAAATCAAGAAGGTTCTCTTAAAGTTAGGATTCCTTCCCCATTTAGCTTTTAAGGCTTTTTCAGCTCTTGCAATAATCTCTTCAATTATTTTACGAATATCTATAAGCTCAAATTCTTTATCTATGTGTGCAAGTAAACCGCTGCTTTTTAAATCTAAATTAGACTTATCTTTGTCTTTACCAACAATTTCTGTATCAAAGGAAATAGTAGCTTTATTGCGTCTCTTGTATTGCTCAAGCTGATATGCTGTTAAATCTGAAAGTTCCGCTAGAGGTATTGAAGATACTTCTGAACTTAAAGGGTCTATCCCAAATTCTCTTATACAGTAGCCTCTGAATTTTTTATCTAACTCTTGCCGAGGGATCGGAATATGTACCAAATATTTTTGATTTTTAATTTCTCTATATATTGCCTGGTTAATCCACCAAGAAGCATAAGTTGAAAATTTAAAACCTAACTGCGGCTGGAATTTCAAAATCGCACTTTGTAATCCAATATTTCCAATGCTTACCAAATCTAATAACTCAATACCATATATTTTCGCATATTTTTTTGCTACACTTACTACTAACCTTAAGTTTGCTTCCCATACCTTCTTTAATGACTCTTTATCGCCATAATGTGCTCTTATGCATAAAACTATTTCTCCTAAAGTAGTTAAAAGTGGGTATTTTGAGATTTGGTGTAAATATAAATCTTCTTGAGAAAGGCTTGCGTCTTTTTCTTTAACATTCTCTTTATTTTTTTGTGGAAGTGGCTTAAACAAATAATCTTGTGGGAAATGCTCCATAAAAAATAACTTTCCGGCAGTATAAATATCTTCTTCATATGGCCCACGATAATCCAAAAACTTTGCAACTTGACGGCATAGTTCTAATGTTGTGCTATAATCTTTATCTTGCAAAAGTTTCCGCAGATCTTGAACTAATACTTTAACATTAATCTCTTTAGGGTGCTTATCAACTGCTACCTTAAAAAGTTTAAGGACATCTGCTGTATTATCTGAGATACGTTTAAGATATCTGGCCAGCCAATTTATATCTTTTTTTGCAAAACTAGGAGTATTCTGAGCTAATTTATATAAATAAATTCTAGATTTAACAAAAATGTATGTTAATAAATGAACTTTTACTAGCTCTCTTAAATCTCTACTGATAGTTTGACGGCTATATTTATTTTTGAGCGCTCTAATAACCTCAGATACGGTTACATATTTTGTTTTATCTGCTTTTCTTTTAAGTAATTTCTGAACTACTTTAAAAACTTCTGCTTGTCTTCTAAATTGTTTATATTTTTTAGACGAAAATAATTGTTATAAGTTATAATTATAAATTGGTAAAATGTTAATTATGAAAAAAGCTTTGGTAACAGGTGCTGGGGGTTTTATTGGTTTTCATATGATTAAGTATCTAAA
>JAMWDA010000193.1 GCA_023818995.1 Candidatus Omnitrophota bacterium | reverse complement strand
AGCTAAAGATGATTTAGATAAGATTTTTAAAGAATTCTATAGAACAGCACACTCTAAATCTATAGCAGGCACAGGTTTAGGATTATCGCTCGTTAAGAGAATAATTGATAGCCATGGGGAGAGGATTTGGGTAGAGTCTGAACTAAATAATGGAACAACGTTTTATTTTACTTTGAAATTAGTTAAACATGAGTAAACCAAAGATATTAGTCGTTGATGACGATTATTACATTATTGAGCTTTTAGAAGATGCTCTTAGAGATGATTTTAATGTAATTAAAGCTTCCACAGGTAAAGAAGCTATAGAAAGAGCGCATTCTGATAAGCCTGATATAGTAGTGTTAGATTATAACCTTTCCGATACTACCGGTATAGAAGTATGTAAAGTTTTAAGGAGTGACCCATTTTTTATTCATCTTCCTATACTTATGCTTACCGGTAAAGGAGAAGTTGAGGATAAAGTAAAAGGTCTAAATGCGGGAGTAGATGATTATGTAGTTAAACCTTTTCAACCTTTAGAGTTAGTTGCTCGTGTTCATATGCTTATTAGGCGTTCCACTATAAATTTGGATGCCAATCCTCTAACTCGTTTACCCGGTAACGTTACTATTACTAAAGAAATAGAGAAATGTATTAAATCAGATAGAAAATTTGCTATTTTTTATTTAGATCTTGATAACTTTAAAGCTTTAAATGATTACTATGGTTTTGAACGAGGAGATCAGGTAATTAGAGATTTTGCCCGGATTATTATTGAAGTAATACAGAAAGAAGGTAGCCCTAATGATTTTATTGGACATTTAGGAGGAGATGATTTTGTTCTCATAACTTCACCTGATAAAGCTGAGAGGATAGCTCAGGAGATAATTAAAACTTTTAATAATAAAGTTCCTTCTTTTTATGACCATCAAGATAAGTTGAAAGGCTATATTGAAACCAGAGATAGGAATGGACAAATTAGAAAGTTTCCTTTTATTACCGTCTCTATAGGGATAATTACTAATATAAATAGAAAATTTTCCCATGTTGCTGAGATTAGCGCTATAGGAGCAGAATTAAAGGATAAGGCTAAACGTTCCTTAGATAAGAAATATATAATTGATAGGCGCTCATCATAAAAAATAATTTTGTGCGCGGGGCGGGACTTGAACCCGCACGAGTTTCCCCATACGCCCCTCAAACGTATGTGTCTGCCAATTCCACCACCCGCGCTTTGATTTAAATATTTATATACCATAACATTTATAATTAGGCAAGAAAATTAAATAAACTACTCTATAATAAAGAACCTCCTGTATTAGGGAGTAAGTGGGTTTAACTTGATTAAGCCCTAATATCAGGAGGTTATGATGGTGGTAATTTTAATTTTACTATAGCTCAAAATTAAATAGATTGCAAGAAAAAATTTTTAAAATTATCTATATTTTATAAGGGTTTTTAAAGAATGAGTTAAAAGATAAGATATTTTTTAAGAAAACGTTTCCATTTTCTTCTCCTTTTATCTTGTTTATCGTAAAGATTATATGTTATATCTTTATACTAAGAATAATAAATTATTCGCCGGATTTATATTATTTTTGATTTTCCCTATAGCCACGGATAATTAGAAATTAAAGGTTAAGTAATCAGATAAAGAAAATATTTTTTATTTTCTATAGGGATAGATTTTGGTTTTGAAAGGAAATAAATAATGGGAGAAAAGAAATCCCACATTTTAAATGAACTTTTAAATGCAAATAAACTTATTGTTAAATTAGAAGAGATAAGAGAAGAAAAGAAAAGTATAGAGTTACTCTTAAAAGAAAAAGAGAAGATAAATGATATAATTATTTACACCTTACCTGTTAGTGTAGGTGTAATAGATAGTTCAGGTAATTTTATAGAACTTAGAATGAGTAAAGAAAATACCTTCCCTTTTAATTCTTTAGAAACAATAGGAAGAAATATAAGAGATATAGGAATGCCCTCTCAATTTTCTTCCTTATGGGAGAACTGTTTAAAGAAAGTTTTTGAAAATTATTGTGTGCAAACTTTAGAGTTTGATTTTTTCAAAAATGGGCAAACTGAATTCTACGAGATAAGTTTTGTCCCCTTAGATAAACAGAGAGTTATTTTTATATCTCGTAATGTCACTCGTTACAAGCTTGTAGAGAGGCAACTTACCCAGAGTTTAGATAAACTACAGAGAATTTTAAGGGAGACTATAAGGGCATTAGCCTCTGCTGTAGAGAAGAGGGATCCTTATACTGCTGGTCACCAACAACGGGTAACTTATCTTGCTTCTGCTATAGCTAAAAAACTCAAATTCCCTGAAGAAAAGTTAAATGGTTTACAGTTAGCATCTCTTATTCACGATGTAGGTAAGATGTATGTGCCTGCAGAGATACTCAGTAAACCAACGATGTTGAGTGAGATAGAATTTAATCTCATAAAAGCACATCCTCAGGTAGGCTACTACATTTTACATTCTGTGGAATTTCCTTGGCCAATAGATAGGATTGTTCTTCAGCATCATGAGAGATTAGATGGTTCAGGTTACCCTTTTGGTATTTTCCAAGAAGAGATACTTTTGGAGGCAAAAATTATAGCAGTAGCTGATGTTGTAGAAGCTATGGCTTCCCATAGACCTTATCGCCCTTCCTTAGGAATAGATAGGGCCTTAGAAGAAATATCCATAAACCAAGGTATACTTTTTGATAAGCAAGCAGTTGAAAGTTGTATAGAACTTTTCCGTCAAGAAAACTTCTCTTTCCCTTCTTAAATTATTTTACTCTTTATTACTCCTTCATAATATGGTAATATTTTAATCTATGGTAAAAACAAAAATTGTCGCGACTTTAGTACCAGCAAGTACCAGAGAGACAGTTCTAAGGAAGATGTTTCTTTAGGGATTAGATGTTGTGCG
>JAMWDA010000192.1 GCA_023818995.1 Candidatus Omnitrophota bacterium | reverse complement strand
AGCTTCTATTCTCTTTAAAATAGGAGGATGACTATAATGTAAAAAAACTTTCGCCTCATGAGGAGTTAGATTAGAAAAATTATCAACAGTTAGTTTTTTTAAAGCTAAAATATATTCTTCTGGCTTATTGTAAGTAGAGACTGCATAGTTATCCGCCTGTAATTCGTATCTTCGGGAAAAAAAATTTTCTATTACAGAAAAAAGAGCATATATGGGCTTATACAGAAAAAAGAAAAACAGTATACTCGCATATATAGATACTCTTTCCATTTTAAAAGCTAAAAATAAATCTTTATTATTTATAAAATAAGAAAGCAGAAAAAACATCAAACCTGTAATAAACATAGAAAGAGTCATATTCTTTAAAATATGTTTTTTCTTATAGTGACCTATTTCGTGAGCGAGTATAGAAACGAGTTCATCAATGCTATGTTTTTCTATAAGATTATCAAACAAAGCTATACGTCGATACTTACCAAAACCGGTAAAGAAAGCATTAGATTTAGTAGTTCGTTTAGAAGCATCGATTTTAAAAATTTCTTTTATTCCAAAAGATTGTGATTGGGCGTAATTTTTAATAGCCTCTTTAAGTTTACCTTCTTCTAAAGGAGTAAACTTATTAAACATCGGTAGAATTACTGCCGGTGCTATAAAAATTAAGAATAGCTGAAAAACGGTTACAATTATCCATGAGTAAAGCCAACCCCATCTACCCATTCTATCAAAAATCAAAAATACCAAGGAAAAAATTGTACCTCCTATTAAAACTATCAAAAATAGGCTCTTCAATATATCTAAGAAAAAAGTTCTAAGTGTTGTCCTGTTGAAGCCATACTTACTCTCAATAAAAAAAGTATGATAAGCTAAGAAAGGCACATTCAATAATTGATAAATAAAAACTAATATCCCTAAAAAAATTAGCCCCCTAAAAATTTCTATATCCACATATCTTCGCACAACATTATCGATAAAATTAAATCCACGTGCGAGAATAAAAACTATAATCATAGATGTAAAAAAAACATTCTCTATAAGCATTAAGACTGTCTTTTCTCTCAAATATTCCTGAGATATTTTATACTTATTTAAATCATAAAAACCCTTAAACTCTTCAGGTAATTGAATTCTTTTATTATGATATAGATTCAGAATTTCTACTAACGTAAAAATAATACATTCTCCAATTAATATAGTTAAAATAATTATTAAATAAATATTCATAAAAAAATTAGAAAATTTTTGTGAGGATATAACACGTAGGGAAAATTTATGGTGGAGGTGGCGGGAATCGAACCCGCGTCCCCAAAGAGTTCATAAAGAGCATCTACATACTTAGCCTTTATTTTAATCTTTTCCAGGATAACTCCCAAAGGCAGGATTTATCCTGAAGCAACCTTGTAAAATTTCGAGATAAATATCCAAGGTTAAAGATTTATCCCTATCCTCAATTCACCGTGCCCTTATGTTTCCTTGAGGCAAGAAACATAAGAGCTCCCCTTAACCAACTAACGCGTAAGGGGTAGTTACATAGGCTTCTGCCTTTGTTTTAGCGTAGTCCACTCCCAGCAGGGCTACCCTCTGGTATGCTTCTCTCTACTCTCTCTTTAGGTCGAGTCCCTTTCACCCCCAAATTTTCAAAAAACTATTTTTGCTTTATTGATATTTACTCTAAATATAAAGATACCATAAATAAATTATTTTTACAATACCGATTTACTTTAAACTTTCTCTTTCTGCTAAGGGAATAACTTGAACATCTTTCAATTTACGTTCAATCGTTCTACTCTTTCTTGCAGCATCCTCAATGGTAATACTTGCTTCTTGTAATTTCTTATGGGTTCTATCTAAAAGTTCTCCAAACTTACCAAACTCCGTCTTTACCCCGGCTAACAAATTCCATACCTCACTGGCTCTTTTCTCAATGGCTAATGTCCTAAATCCCATCTGTAAACTATTCAAAAAAGCAGAAATAGTGGTAGGACCAGCAACAACTATCCTATATTCCCTTTGTAAAAAATCGCATAATCCCGGCCTTTTCAGCACTTCGGCGTACAAACCTTCTATAGGTAAAAACATAATTCCAAAATCTGTTGTATTAGGAGGGTCAATGTATTTATCTCTTATATTCTTAGCCTCTGTTTTTATCCTATTCTCTAAAATTTTTCCTAAATCCTCCACTAAAGAAGGATTTGCCTTTTCCTGAGCATCTATTAATCTTTCATAATCTTCTATAGGAAATTTAGAATCTATAGGTAACCAAACCACATTATTATCTCTACCGGGTAATTTTATAGCAAACTCCACGTTTTCCCTACTACCCTCCTTAGTTACTACATTACGTGCATACTGTTCGGGCGTCAAAACCTGTTCTAACAACATTCCTAATTGAACCTCTCCCCACGTTCCTCTCGTTTTAATATTAGTCAATACTTTTTTTAAGTCTCCCACACCTGTTGCTAAAGCCTGCATTTCTCCTAATCCCTTATGAACTAATTCCAATCGCTCACTTACAAGTTTAAAAGACTCTCCCAACCTCTTCTCCAAGGTAGAATGTAACTTCTCGTCTACAGTTTTTCTCATCTCCTCTAACTTTTGAGAATTATCTTCCTGTAATAACCTCAATTTCTCTTCAATAGTATTGCGCATATTCTCTAATTTTTGTTCATTCATTTGAGTTAAATTAATCAATTGTTGCATCAATTCCACCCTATTTTTTGCCATCTCATCTCTTAACCCAAGTTCTGTCCTCTCCTGGCTATCTATTAAAGTTTTAAACTCAATATCTATTTTACGGAGCAAAAAGAGAAAAATCATACTAACTATAAACAAAATAATTAGAAAACTAAATATTAATACGCTGTTCAAACTCTTACCTCCTAATTTAATTTTTCATCACTCTTTATTGAAGAATTATCTTTATAAGGTTCCAT
>JAMWDA010000191.1 GCA_023818995.1 Candidatus Omnitrophota bacterium | reverse complement strand
AAATCTAAATCCAATTCAAAAATCTAAGGGGTATGCCTTAAAGCAAAAGTGCGAAAAATTACTTGCTTAATTAAAGATTAAAAGTCCTTTACTTTTTATAGTGATGAGTTGTATAATAAAAGAAAAAGGAGGTGGTTAATGTTTGGGGAGAGAAGAAGGTTTTTAAGGTTTGATGTTCCTCTAAGGGTAGAAGTTAAGAAATCAGAGGAAGCATTCATCGTGGGGCAAACAAGAAATTTCTCTCGCGAGGGATTTAGTTTGGTTGTAGATGAGCCAGATTTTATTCCACAAAATTTTTTAGAAGCAAGAATGGAATTGCCTCCACAAAGAGGATTTGTTGATGTTTATGGTGAGATAATTTGGAAGAGGCAGAAAGAGAACAAGTGGGAAATAGGCGTAAAGATAAAGGAGATAGATAAAGCCAGCAAAAGCGAAATCTTAGATTACGCTTACGATAAGTGGAAGAATCGGTTGAAGGAAGAGTTAGTAAATATATAATTGAGCAATTTAAATTCAATAAATAATCTTTTTTGCCGATAATATAATTAAGGGAAGGAATAAGCTTTGCATCTATTAATAGAAACCTATCATCAGCTAAAGAATATAATCCTATTACAGAAGAAGGCTTTAAAAGAAGAAGATTTCTATAATTTGGAGAGGTTAACCAAAGAGAAAGATTTACTTCTTAAAAAGATTTTAGAGGTAGGGGGAAGCTTAGATATAGAGGAGAAGAATTCCTTAAAGGAGGAAATAAAAGACACATTAGAAAATATAATTAAAGAAGATAAAGAGTTCAATTCTCTCCTTAAACAGAAGAAGTTAGATATTACTAAACAGATAGAAGAGTTAAAGGATACACGTAAAAATTTAAATAAAATAGTTTCTATATACGGTAAGAAATTTAAAGATTCTTACTCTTTAGATAGGAAAGGTTAATTATGGGAACGATAAAGAGGAAATATACGATTATCTTCCTTGTAGTTTGTGCTGTTCTTTTTGTTGTTTATATTCTAATTAAATTAGATATTGGTAGAAAAAAGCAACATGCGCTAAGAGTTATAGAGAATGCTAAACAACTTATTGCTAAGGTAAGAGAGGAAACTTCGTTTATGTCAGAAAAGAAACTCTTGTCTCCACAAGCTATTATAGAACGGGAAAAGGAACTTGCTGAAGGTGAATTGCCCATTCCACGCACTACTCCTCCTATAGAAAAGGAACTTACTTCGCCAAGAGTTATTACCAAAGAAGAGATTAAATTAGTAGCAACTGAGGGGTTAAGGGATATGCTTCGGTTAGTACTTGAGCAAAATAAACCAAGTTATCTTTATCTTGTTTTGAAGGAGATGGAAAATAGAGGACTTAAACCTGTACCGATTTTAAGAGAGGAGATACTCAATAATCCTGATAACTCCCTCATTAGAAAGAATGCAATTTTAGGTTTGTTCTATATAGGAGGAGAGGAAGTAATACCGATTATTAAAACATCAGTAAAGTTAGACCCCGATAAAGGTGTTCGTTTATTTGCTTTATTCTGTTTAGATTTCCTTAGTGGTAAGGAAGAGAGTGAATTTTTTAAAGATATTTTTGAAACTGACCCTTCAGAAGATGTAAGATTGAAAGCAAAAGAATATTGGGAATTTAGGAGTAAAGGTCAATGAGGAGCCCTTTTATTTCTCCTAATTTTTCTAAAATTTTAAGCTTGTTAGTTTCCTTATTCAGGACGAGCTTAATAAGCTCTTCTAAGGATTTATCTATGTTTTCTACTAACACCAAGACATTTTGTTTACCTTTTGGTCCGAATTCTACTTTCTCTTTTAGAAGGTATATATTTTTTACTACTGTATTTAGAAAAGTTTTTACCAAAATTTTATATTTTTCAAGGTCCTCTAATGTGCGTCTATTTATTAAATTTTCTCCTTGTGTTTCAATATCTTTTAGAAGATGGGATAACTTTTTACGTAGTTCCTCTTTTAAAGATGTTTGTAAGTCTTTTTTGAAATCTGCGTTTTCTAAGTTAGGTTTAACTTTTAGGGATTCTTTTTTTCTATCCGTGCGATACGTGAAAACTCTATTTACTCTCATCAAATTTAGCTTAAACCATTTATTGGATAAAGTCAACTTAAAATTTAATTGTATTAGCTATGTTTAAATTTAAATATCTACTCTGTCTATTATTTTTAGGAGCTTGTACTTATGCTAAATATGTAGATAATTATTATACCATTCCCAATTTTTCTAAGTTAAAAGTTTCCGATGTTGGTTTTGTGGGATTCATTTCTAAGGAAAAACTACCCCAAGATATTATCAGCAAAGTTAACCATATATTCTCTACAGAGCTGGAGAGACGTAACTGGTATAGAGTACATAGGTTAAAAGAGGAGGACCTGAAAGATTTCGATAAGCTATCCAGTATAGATGCTTTGATAGAAGGTGAGGTCATTTGTTATAAAGAAGTGGAGCCTTTAAAATTTGGATTAAGGGTATGGATGAAATATATAAATACAGGCCAAACCATTTGGAGTTCTTCTTATATCTTTGATGCCTCAGCTAAAGAGGTAGTTTATTCGGTAAAAGATTACTATAAGAGGAAATTTCCTAAATACCCTCTTTTAGGTTACCGAGCATTTCTTATCTCTATAGATAAATTTATTGAGTTTTCTTGTAATAGGATAATAGATACCATAGAGATATCTCAAGAAGGCCGCGTTTTAAATTTTTAGGAGGAAGAGATGTTTAGAAAATCAGTTTATTTAATTTTATTTTTAGGAATGATTATTTTACCTATAAAAGCTTTTCCTATAGAAAAAAAGAGCGCTAAGCCAAGGATGGTAGAGGTAGAGGAGTCAGTGTGGAGGAAGAAGAATGAGGATTTAGATAAGTTAAGTGATGAAGTTCTACAATTAACTTCTCAGTTAAGAATTGCTGAGGAGGAGATA
>JAMWDA010000190.1 GCA_023818995.1 Candidatus Omnitrophota bacterium | reverse complement strand
CAACCTTCTTTAATTAAGATTATAGAAAAGAGTTTTTATAGAGTTACCTTTGCCACACTTGCACAAAGTAGGGGGGGGCAAATTGATATTATTTTCCCAATTGAGAAAGATAAAGGGGGATATTTTTTCCCTATTCCAGAGTTACGTATTAGCAGTAAGTTGTCTTCGCTTAAGGGGATGGTAGAGCAGAAATTGGTTTTGCAAGATATAATATTTAGATTTCATAAAGGTATAGATGTATTTGTTAGTTTACCTATATTTTCTCATCTGGTTTCTCTCTCTCAAAATTTATCTCAAGGATTTAGTTTAGAAGATTATATAAAGAAGTTTACAGAAACACTTTTAGTTCAACAGCTGTCTCAGTATAAACAAGTAGATATTTTTAAAAACATTTTAATTTATGAAAGAAAACTTTTACCATTAATGCGAGTATCAGCGTTATTTATAGAGGGTTTGTATTTTGATATCAAAAATATTTTTTTAGGCGAATTTACTGATGTTTATATAAAAAAAGTTATTATGGAAAGGATAGGTGGACTATTAAGCGAGGAGACTAAAATTGGATTTTTTATAGCTTTATTCGAACCTCATCTTTATTCTATCATTAAGAGAGAGAAATCAGCGTATTTAGAGTCGCGTATAGGGCTTATAGACAATAATCTTTATTTGCCTTTAGCATTATGGATTTATCACCAAAGAATTATTTTAGATTATCGTATGGATAGAAAGGGGTTTAAATATTTTACTAATATTAAACAGGAAGAATTTCTTTCTTATATCAATGATGAAAAATATAGAAATTATGTAGAGACGGTTAAGGAGAGGAAAGATATAAGGTCAGTTTTTTATCCTGTTATTTTTGAAATTAAAAAGCTTTCTGAGAGCCCATTAGCTATTGGTAATTATCTTGAATTTGTTAGTTTATGTAAAGATAAAGGGGAAATATATATGAAAAGAGTAGCAACTAAAGAGTTCCTCTCTATTTGGTTACATGCTTTTAAGTTAGGTTGGGATAAAGAACTTTTAAAATACTTATCTACGGTTTTAGAATTAATAAAGTATTCTCATATAGTAAATTTAATGATGAAACAAAAATCTGCCCACCTTATTTTTCTATTCCAACATAGTGGTTTTGTTAATTACTTTAAAAATCATATTATAGACGATTGTGATTTTGTCTCTCTATATAAAATTTTTTCCCGTGATAAAGGGTTATTTGAACAAATTTTCCCTTACTTACATCTTAAAGAAGAAAAATTTATTTATAGGATGGCAAAGTTGTTAGAAGATGCTGATATGGTAAATAGTGGCATATTAGTTAATAGGGCGGTTAAGAAATTTATTAATTCTTTGGATATTTATGAAAGTTGGCAGGCAAAAAATATCGTTTGTTTGCTCCAAAATTTCTCTTTTGCTCAAGATGCCATCAAATACGGTTATACACCTTTTAGCGGTAATATCGAAGATATAGAAGATAAAGTGAGTTTTTCTTTATGGTTCTGCGATAATAGAGAAGAACTAATTAAAAAAGTTTCTTTGGCGCGAATAGCAGATTCCTATTTAGGAGAGTTAAGTGATATTAAACTTAGAGAGGCATTTATAAAATTTGTCCAGAAATATGGACAGGAAGTTGGTAATAAAATTATGGAAGATATTAAGTATGTTAGAGGAGAACGTGAAATTAAAAAAGATAGTTATTTAAGAATAATAAATCTTCTTGTTTCTATAGACCATGCTCATAGATTATGCCGAAGGCGGGAAGTAGTAGAGTTTCTTCAATTCGTTGCGGAAACTTTTCTTGAGAAAGATTGGGATGAGTTCTCTAAAAAGTTCGTCCATATTAATGGGAGTAGTTGGGAAGATTACCAAGAATTCTTTAAAGCTTACAATGTTAATATTATACTAAAAGCTATGAGGACGAAATGTGATATTAGTCAAATTAAGATTATAGTTGATA
Organism: Candidatus Omnitrophota bacterium; assembly: GCA_023818995.1. Taxonomy (GTDB): domain Bacteria; phylum Omnitrophota; class Gorgyraeia; order Duberdicusellales; family 4484-171; genus JAMWBQ01. Next base: position 981 of record JAMWDA010000190.1, on the reverse strand, counting down.
CGTATTCAAATTTAAAAGAAGAAAGGCAGATAGTTCTCTGTGAACGTCTTATAAATTTATTGAAGGCTAAAAAGTTGTGTTTAGAATTGGTAGATAAGATATGCGCACATATTATTAAAAAAAATTACGCTATTACAGAATTTGGAATTGTTCAGATAGAAAAGGAAAAGTCGCCCACGTCGATTATCGATTTGCTTGATAGATACGAAGATGACAAAGAGTTCCAAAAAAATTTTTTACAGATTTAGTCCTATTATAAGAATCCAAAATTTACCTTCCAATTTTATTCATAGCGTAACTTTTTAAGCAAAAAGTTTGTCTAATTTATTGAGAAAAGATGGAAGAGGTATCCGAAGAAATTATAAAATTAGCTCAAGAAGGAGATATTTCTGCTTTTGAGGTTATCTATCGCAGAATGAGTGGGTTCGTATATACTGTAGCCAAGGGCATAGTTAACGAACAGCAACTTGCTGAAGAGATTACTCAGGAGGTATTCTTAAAAATCTATCAGAATATAAAAAATTTTAAACTTTATTCTTCTTTAAAAACTTGGTTATACCGTATAACTTTGAATACATCTTTTAATACTTATAAGAAACTTAAGAGAGAAAATAATCACAGGCTTGCAATAGAAAATTATGTGTCTGAGGGGTATAGCCAGGAAGATAAAGATGCGATTGAGAGGAAGTATTTAGTTTCTTATCTTTTGAATAAGCTTACTCCTCAGCAGAGAGCAGTGATTGTTTTAAGAGAAAAGTTAGGGTTAAGTTATAAGGAGATAGCTTCCTATTTAAGGGTTAACCCTAATGTTGTGCGTTCTCGGTTAAGGCGTGCACGGCAAACTTTATTGAAGATAGTTAAAGATATGGGAAGATAATAAGGGGGTAGAAATGAATTGTAGAAGAGTCCGTAAGATAATTTTGGCAGATTATATCGATAATGAAATTAGTGGGAAATTAAAAGAGATAGTGGATAAGCATT
>JAMWDA010000189.1 GCA_023818995.1 Candidatus Omnitrophota bacterium | reverse complement strand
TATTCATACATAGAGAATCAAGAGTTGTATAATTATTAAGGACGCTATCGGCTTTAGCCAACAGAGGATGTCACACAAATTCACTAATCTTATGCTTAACCTCAAGATAAACAAGCCATAAGACAAGTAAAGCAGCATCTAAACATGGAAGAGCTATTTTCTCAAGTGGCTCAGGCAATAAACTAACTAAATTTAATCCATATCCAGCGAATATAAAAGGATAAAGAGGTCTAACTCCTCCAGATAGAGTTACATCTAAGATTAAATGTATAAACACTCCTAAGCCTATCATTAAAAATATAGTATGTAGTTTTAAGTGGTGTTTTCCTAATCCTCTAATCCTGACTCTCCAAAATATAAAACCTAAAAGCAAGAATACTAAAGGAAAAAATAAGGTATGTGTAAAAGTTCTATGTACAGAATCAAAACTATACCCAAAAAAATGCAGAATCCAAAATAGAGCTATATCAATATCAGGCAATAAACCTCCTAAACCTGCAATTAAAACATAATGCAAGGGAAATTTCTTTTTATCTTTTATAAAATAATCTCTAATTAAGCTAACGAGGACTATTACAATCAATATATGTGTAACGGCTTGTGGCATTTACAATTTACTATATTTGTTATTTAATTTTGAATTGTGAGATGAAACTGGCATTCTTATTTTTTCCCCTTTATTTCTTCAATACTGTTAAAGAAAGGATCTGCTTTAAACCTTTTCTTCCCAACTTTAATCAATAAGTACTGATGAATTGCCCCGTATTTACCCAAAACAAATTTTCTCTTAAAATCTTTAGGAGCAAACTGTTTTGTTGCTATAAGTAATGTTCTCAAAATTAGATTTTGAATATGGCAAGGTAGAAATAAACTTTTCTCTAATAATTTATCAACCTCTGTATAAAAATGCCTTTTTGGAAATAGAAACTCTTTATATATCTCACTCGTGTACTTTCCCTGAACAAAATCAAAAATCTTGTTTAAAGTTTTCTCTCTATTTTTTAACATCATCTTCTTTGCAAACTTCTCAACTTTCTTGTTCTTCTTTATCCTAAAATCTCTTGCAAAAGTAGGAAAAATTATATAAGGAAGAAGAACTAAAAGCAATCTATATACTATTAATATCCCTATCACAACTAAAAACCAGTATACCGCATCCATTTTCTTAAATCTCTCTGAAATTTAATGAGATAGAAAAATCCTTAGATTTTCTGTATCCCCTTTCTTAATATACGCCCACACCAGGATTCGAACCTGGGAGCCCCGAAGGGCGTGGATTTTTGGTGAAAAGTTTTCTACTTTCCCAAAGTTTCTTTTTCTAAAAGGAACTTTAGTTAGCAATCCACTGCAATACCACTATGCGATGTGGGCATATTTGTATATGAATAACTATATTAGAAAGAGATTTTAAATCTTATTATTTTCTTGCTATCTTCTAATCTCTCTAAATCTTAACCTTTTTGTTTCTTTTTTTGAAGTTTAAGAGACAGAGAATTCTCAATTCTCTTTATCATCTCTTTTTTTAATCCAATAAACACCCCTCCTGATTTTCCCCCAACATAAGTTGATTCTCCATCTTTTATTATTTTATTTAATTCATCTAGCTCAATATCTATATGAGTTATCCTTGCATTAGACTTTCCTTTAATATGAATATACACATCAGCCTTGCCTAACTTTATTTTTCCTTCCCCTTCACCTGACATAAAAATACAAGCATAGTTAGCTTTATAAATCTAAACTCTTCCCTTATAACATAGCGGGGTGGAGCAGCCTGGTTTAGCTCGCGAACTTATCTAAAAGATAAGGCGAATGGCCCATAAAACCAGAAAATTCTGGGTTTTGGACACCTCGAGGTACCTTGATAAGAGAAATTTTACAAGGCTCGAACGCGTGGTTCAAATCCCGCCCCCGCTATTCTTTTTATTAGCAAGTTCAATAAGAAGTTTAATCTTATCCTGATTTTTCGGATGCTTAAACCCTATTAAATTAGTCCACCTTAAAAATTGGTTGTACCCCGATAACTCTAACCTATAGGTTATTGCAGGTTTATTGAACCTTTTATCATTATCATCTCTTTTATACATACAACACTTGAATCCTTGTTTTTCAAGAAATTCTCTTAAATCTCTAATAAATCTCTCACTTTTTGAAACTCCCGAAATAACCGGATAATAACCTTTTCTTACAGCAAGATGAAAATCTGTATCTGCAACACCGCAGATAAAACTATTTGTCAATTCATTGCTATCTAAGAAAATATCTGGAATCTTTAATTTGTCATACTTTTTACCAAGAGGAAGCCCAATAAATTCTGTTAAATATTTAACTAGACTTTTTGAATTAATATTAAATCCATAAGTAGTGTCTTTATCAAAAGATTTTGGTAGAATCTCTAAATTAAACAATTGTTTTATCATAGGTTCAATTAACTCATTGTAAAACTCTTTTTCATCAGCAGGATTGCCAACACATTTAATCCAATAATCTTTTTTCTTTTGATTAAAACCTATACTTCCATCTCCTGCAAGAACCCCACAGAAATAAGCAAGTTCTTTATTAATCTCTTTAGGGAATCTTAATTGTTTAATTCTCTCTTTTGGAGTTAATTGAATTTTCATATTTAAAACACTCTTATTATTAAGACTTCTTGAGTATAAAATTTTTTCCATAACCAATAAAAAGGAAGGCTCTCTTATTTCTTTCAGCGAAGCAGTGTTAGAAACCGAAAGAATTAAGTTGGAGTCTGACTTAGGTTATAAGGAAAAAATTAACAAGAAGGCTAAGATAAATCTTTAAATATATGATAAATTATAAACTAAAATGAAAAAAGAACAAACAAAACCCAACCTCATCTTGGGCATAGATGACGCAGGAAGGGGCCCAATTGTGGGCCCTATGGTCATGGCTGGAGTTCTAGTTAAAGAGGAAGACGAAAA
>JAMWDA010000188.1 GCA_023818995.1 Candidatus Omnitrophota bacterium | reverse complement strand
AGGAATTATCGGCTGATGCATATGTAAAGCTATACCACAACAAGAACGCAAATTGTTAAAATCTATATTAGAGATAGGAGCATACACACGCTTCTCATAGCTAAATAATTTTAATAGTTCTTTTTGACTACCGCTAATAGGAGGTAGATTATCTTTTTGCATTCTTCCTCCTTTTTAATTGGGTTTTACTTTTTTTAACTTTACCTATTTTACTTATCTCTTTAGGTTTTATTTTTGATGAAGGTATATAATATTTTGCACAATCCATATCTAAAAAAATATTATCTCTACTTTCAACCTCTTTTAACCAATCTTTATCCACACTACCTTTACTCATTAAATCTTCGTATATCTTTGTAAATCTAAATATATGCTGTTTTATCCTACGATGAGCGTAAGGAACCATTGTCCCAGTTTTCATAATGAATGGCCAATCGCTTGACTCCGCTAACAAAAGTTCTCTCGCTGCCTGATTCAATGCTCTACGAATTAGGCTTCTTTTATTACCGCTATTATATTCTTTAAAAAACTTCCCCATTAACTCCACCATCCTCTGCCCTGCTTTATGTAAATGCCGGTAAATCCAATCATTGCTACCTTCAATCCAAACCTCGTTATATCCCTTCCATCCCCAACTAGAAGCTGAAGGAAGACACATTTGATTAATTGAATACTCCTTAAGATAATCTGAAGGGGTAGCCAATTTTATAGTTCTCTGATCATAAAATATTTTCCTTATTAGAAAATCTATCCACATCGGACCTTCAAACCACCAATGCCCAAACAATTCTGCATCGTAAGGAGCAACAACTATGGGCTTTCTATCCATATGATAAAATAGATACTCTATCTGCTTCTCTCTATTAAACATAAAATTACCTGCATGGATAGCTGCTTTTTCTCTTGCCCAATCTGGTCTGTAGACATCTTTATATTCTGTATTGCCGGTTATTCTCCAATATTTAATACCCGTATTTATTCTTATCCCATCGGGGTGAATGTATGGTTTTATGTATTCGTAATCTAACTCGTATCCTATATCGCGATAATACTCCCGATAATCAAAATCACCAGGATAACCTTCTTTTGAACTCCACACTTGTTTAGAAGATTCCCAATCTCTACCAAAAGCAGAAACACCAGAAGGACAATAAACAGGGGCATAAACACTATAACGAGGGTAAGGGTCAGCATTTATAATGCCATGGGAATCAACAAAGAAATATCTAATACCCTCTTCTTTAAGAATTTCATCTACTCCGGGAAAATAACCGCATTCAGGCAACCAAAAACCTTTAGGTGAACAATTGAATGTTTTTTTATAATTATCTACCCCTATTTTTATTTGAGCAATTACAGATTGGGGATTAATGTTTAAAAGCGGTAAGAAACCATGCGTAGCGCAACTAGCCACAATTTCTATATAACCCATATCTTGAAATTTTTTGAAAGCAGAAACAATATCTCCCTTATATTTTTCTAAAAAAATTTGTTTTGTTTCTATAAATCTCTTGTTATACATCAATGCTAAACCATGATAATTCACATCGTAAGCAGTTCTTTCAATTTCTTTTTCAGACAACTCAATCAATTTATCTAAATGTCGAATATAGCGGGATCGTAAAAGTGGGTCTTTTAACATAGAAACTAAAGGAGGAGTTAAGGACATAGTTATTCTAAAATCAACTTTATCCTGAATTAAACGTTCAAAAACATCGATAAGAGGAATGTAAGTATCAGTGATAGCTTCATAAAGCCAATTCTCCTCTAAAAAATAATCTTCTTCGGGATGGCGAACAAATGGTAAATGTGCATGTAAAAATAGACATAGATAACCTTTATATAGGTTCTTTTCCATAACTACACTATTTTTATTTATCTTAGGGATTATAGAGCGTCTTGGTTCGCTCTACAGAAGTGATGATACTTCTTCTATCAATTTTATCGTAAGAGTAGGCAATAAAATCTAAAGGTATCTTAGTATCAGGAAGTGAAAATCTCAAAGTAAATGTACCATCAGGTCTTAGTTTTATATTTTTATTACCTAACCACACTTCCGCATCTGGTTCGCTGCGTCCATAAACAATAAGTTCTGTCCATATTTCAAAGAAAAACTTACGTTTCTTACCTATCAAATCTTTCTTCTCACTGGCTCCACCCCTCAACTCACTTGCCCCACTAAAGAATTCGCTTGCTCCCCCTTTAACAACCAACTCCTGAGATGAACCTAAAAGGATACGTCTCAAAAATTCACTCCTTGATATACCTTTTAAAATAAACTTATCAAACAAAACATCTCCATAATTAAATTCTCTTATATCAAGGTAATCAGTATCCTTATCTTTTCCCCCTAACCGATTTTCACCTCTATTTATTTCCCGCCTTTGGCGTAAACTAAGGAATTGCAAAAGAGGGAAAACTTTTGAGTAATACATCTTAATATCTTCTTCGGTTAAGAAGACTCTCCTTTTTTTTCTCAATGTTGTATCTTTGATTTTATTCTCTGTCTCCAAAGATTTTCTCTCTATTTGCTCTTTCTCTTTTGGTTTTCTTTCCGTCATAATAACAAACGGCCTACTTATATTATCTTTCACTTCCATCCAAATCAAATCGTTTCTGCTAGAAGAAACTAATCTGGGAGTGGTAACATAGTTTGACCTCGCTAATAAAAAAAATCTTCCATCTGGTGTTCTTATACCCAACTCTCCACAATAAGTCACATTATCACACCATAAGTTAATATACCAGTTATTTGCATAACCAACTTCTATATCAAACCAATGATTTGGTCCCTCTTTTAAAAAATCCCTCATAGTTACATCATACATTCTAAGCACATACGAAGACTTTGCTAATTCTTCTCTCCCAATCTTTTTCCTTACCTCTTCTATAGAAGAAGGGGCTATTTCCCAATAAGCATAAATCCAGTTAGTGTCTTT
>JAMWDA010000187.1 GCA_023818995.1 Candidatus Omnitrophota bacterium | reverse complement strand
ACCTAACTCCTTCCGTAATTGTAAAATCAGATTAACAATTTGACTCTCTATGGTAACATCCAAAGAACTTGTAGGTTCATCGGCTATCAACAATTTAGGTTTTACTGATATAGCCATAGCAATCATAACCCTCTGTAGCTGACCACCACTTAACTGGTGCGGGTAACAATTTATAATCCTTTCCCAATGTTCTAATCTCACTCTCTTAAAAGAATCCTTAATAAGGTATGTTATCTTATCCTTATCTTTTATCCCCCCTTCTCTTAAAAACTCTTGAAACTGATAACCTATAGATAAAACAGGATTAAAGGAAGCTGATGGTTCCTGAGGAATCGTAGCAATCTTTTTACCTCTCAATATCTTTAATTCCTTTTGGGAAAGGTTAAAAATATTTTTACCTTCAAAAAAAATCTCCCCTCTTATCTCTGTTTGGGGAGGTAGAAGATTCAATAGGGAGTAAGCCAGAGTAGACTTGCCACTACCAGACTCTCCAACTATACCTAAGACTTCACCTTCTTCAACATCAAAACTAATACCCTTCAAGGCTTCTACGGATTTTCTTGCCCGATATCTTACACTTAGTTTATTAACACTTAGTAACATATTTAAAAAATCCTTCTTTTAGGATCTAAAATATCTCTTAGAGTATCTCCTAAAATATTGAAACAAATTGTTACCAAAAGAATAAAAAAACCAGGGATTAAAATCCAAGGATAAAGCTGAATATCAACGATTGTCTGGGCAGAAGAAAACATATTACCCCAACTTGGTTGCGGTTCTTGAATACCCAACCCTAACAAACTTAATGCTGCCTCACCAATAATATAAGAAGGAACACTTAAGAATATAGCTACCAAAGCATAAGAAAAAGTATGAGGCAGAATATGTCTCAAAATTATCTTCACATTACTTAATCCTATAGCTTTCGCTGAGAGGATAAACTCATTTTCTCTAAGGGATATAGCCATACCTCTAATCACCCTTGCTATTGATGCCCAACCGATTAAAGAAAGAATAACCACGATAAGTAAGTAAACTTGTGTAGAACTCATTTCAGGAGGGAAAGAGGCTCTTAAAGCAAGCATAAGATAGAAGCTTGGCACCATCATCATCATCTCTACTAAACGCATAAGTATATTATCTACCCTACCTCCAAAATATCCTGAGATACCTCCTATAAGCATCCCGATAATAAAAGAGATAGTTACCCCAATTAAACCTATACTCAAAGATATTCTTGCTCCATAAACCAAACGAGAAAAAATATCTCTTCCTTTTAAATCTCCCCCAAAGATATATATTCTGCTGCCTTCTACACCAAAAAGATGTATATTGCTCTCCCATAAACCCAATAACTTATACTTAAATCCTCTAACAAAAAATCTGAGGGGATAAATTTCTTCCTTATTCTCGTAGTATCTACGTTGATAATACTTATCTACCTTGAATTGATATTTATAAATATAAGGACCAATTCTTTTCTGAGAAAAATCAAAAAAATGTATCCTCATTGGTGGAGACCAGGAGTACATTATATCTTCATCATCGTAATGATAAGGAGAAACAAAATCAGCAAAGATTGCTATTAAATAAAGAGTTACTAAGATAAACAAAGATAAGAAAACCAATTTATCCTTTAACAATTTCTTTAACATAATTAAAGATAAGATTACCTTAATTTCCCAAAATTTAAACCTAAACCTCTCTTTCGTATCTTATGCGCGGATCGGAGAAAGCAAGTAAAATATCTGCGAAAAGATTGCCTAAAATTAAGAGGAGACCACTGATTAGAACAGAACCCATAACCAAATATATATCCTGCTTGCGAACTGCTTCTAAAGTAACTTGACCTAACCCTGGCCAACCTACAATTATCTCTGTAAGGGCAGCTCCGCTTAAAAGGGAAGAAAGCTGATAACCAAAAATAGTAATCATTGGATTAAGAGCATTTTTCAGAACATGTATATAAAGGATCCTCCTTTCGCTTATTCCTCTTGCTCTTGATGCAAGAATATACTGTGAGCCTAAAACCTCTAAAAGGTTACCTCGCATTATCCTCTGTAAAGAAGAAATACTACCAATAGATAAAACTAGCGTGGGTAAAATAAGATGTTTACCAACATCTATCAATTTTCCCCAAAAGGATAAATATTCAAATCTTAAAGACCGCATCCCTCCTAAAGGTAATATTCCTGTTTTATAAGCAAAAAATAAAAAAATAAATGCTAAAAAAAAGGAAGGAGTAGAAATCCCTATATAAGAAACAAAAGAAATTAATCTATCAATAAATTTATTTCTATGCAAGACAGCTAATATACCTAAAGGAATAACACATAACCAAGTAAAAACTATGGTAGAAAAAGATAGGATTAAAGTATTAAATGCTCGTGAAGTAATTACTTTATTTACGGATGATTGATAAGTAAAAGAATACCCCAAATCAAAATGTCCAATATGCCATAACCAAATAACATACTGTTTTATCACAGGTTCGTTTAAATGAAATTTTTCTTCGTATATTTTTATAACCTCACGAGAGACTTGAGGATTGGACTTTAAATTACTTAAAAAATCACCAGGAGCAAGCTGAATAAAAATAAAAGTAATTAGCGTCACTCCTAAAAGAAGAGGTAAGGAAAATAATAAACGTTTAATAATATAACCTCTCATATTGCCAACAATAATGACACAAAATGTTAACTTAAACTAACTTATCTTTAAGGGACTGATATAGGTACATCGTATCCACCTTTGTCTTCTTCTTTATAGCATTCTTTAAGCAGTGTTTCAAGTCTTATTGGCGGCAGGTTAAGCACGCCTTCATCTACTTCTGGAAATCTCTCTCTTAATATCTCAACTGGAGATTTATTGTCTCGGTATCTGTTTTTCCTTATGTAATTAAAGTAGAGTTGGTAGGCATAGGCCTTGCCGAGGAATTCTATTTGGT
>JAMWDA010000186.1 GCA_023818995.1 Candidatus Omnitrophota bacterium | reverse complement strand
AGGTAATATAAATCTTAGAGATGTTAGGATTGAGTTAGAGTCCCAAATAAGTAAATTTATAGATAATGGATTATTTCCTACCCATATAGATACACATCATCACATAATTTTACTTCCTAAAATTTTTAATATAATTTATTCGTTAATGATGAAATATAAAATTTATCGTTGTAGATTATTACAACCTTCCAAAACTTATTTTTCCGATAGTTTTTTAAAAAGGAAAGTTAAATATGCTATGTTGAAAAGAAGAGGTAAGATAGATATGGCGAATTTACACTTTCCTGATTATGTGTTTGATATAGAGAAGCTAACTTTAAAAGAGAGAATTTCTCAGGCAAGAGATGGTGTAAATGAGATTATTACCCATCCCGGCTATATAGATGATGAGGTAAAAAAATTTTCAGGGAGGATTTATAAGAGGGAAGAAGAGCTACACCAGCTCCTAAGTGAAGAAGTGAGAGATTTGATAAAAAGGAATAATATAAAACTTATTAATTATGGAGAGATAAATTAAAGAGGTGAATTATGGGAGAAGAAAGTAAATTGTTGATTTCCGTGGTTATTCCCGTATATAATGAAGATAAAAATATACCTATATTGTATGAAAAATTAAAAGATGCTTTAGATAATCTACCTTATCATTTTGAAATTATCTTTGTTGATGATGGTAGTGAAGATAATACATTTAATGAATTAAAGAAGATAAATAGTTTGGATAAGCGAATAAAGATTATTAAGCATAGGCGCAATTTTGGTAAAGCAGCAGCATATTCTTCTGGGTTTTCTTACGCAAAAGGTGAGTTTGTGATTACCCTTGATGGTGATTTACAGGATGAACCGAGGGAGATACCAAAATTTATTGATAAACTTAAGGAAGGGTATGATGTAGTAAATGGTTGGAAATATAAGGGTAAAGGGCAATTCTTAAAAAGAGTTCCTTCTAAGATATTTAATAGAATCACCTCTTATTTAACAGGAGTGAAACTACACGATTTTAACTGTCCTTTTAAAGGTTACAGAAGGGAAGTGGTAGAAAATCTGAGGATTTACGGTGATTTGTATCGTTTTATTCCCATTATTGCCATTAAAAGAGGATTTTGTGTAGTTGAGGTAAAAGTGGAGAATTACCCTCGTAAATACGGATACTCAAAATATGGGATAAAGAGATTTGTCACAGGATTCTTAGATTTATTAACTGTGCTTTTTTTAACCAAATTTGCCAATAGTCCTCTACATCTTTATGGGAGTGTTGGGATTTCCCTTTCATTTATAGGGGGGGCAATCCTATTCCATTTGTTTACACTTGTGGTGAGAGGAGAAGGAATAGGTCATAGACCACTTCTAATATTAGGGGTATTACTGTTTATTTTGGGTATACAGTTTATATCCGTAGGGTTGATTTGTGAAATGATAATTAATACAAAAGATTTTACGAGGGATAAGTTGAATGTTAAAGAGATCTTAGAATAAAGCAATATTTAAATCATAGAATGTATTGTATATAAATTGTTTATGGAACAATTTATGCTAAAAGAGTAAGGATTGTTGGTAATTTTAAAAGAAAAATAAGGGAATTATATAATACCCGATATGTTTATAAAAGGTAAATTTATTAAAATTTTAGGTTATAGAATGCATTATGTGGAAAAAAGGAGAGGTACCCTCTGTTATGTATACCCCGTGCAGGTGCAGGATTATTTATTTATAATGAAATTATTTCTCAACTACAAAAATATTTTAGAGTGTATGCTATTGACCCTATAGGTTCAGGGGAGTCAGAAAAACCCCATAAAAAATATACTTTAGATTTTTATGTTGAGCAGATAATAGAGTTTCTTTCAAAGAAGAAATTAGGAACAGTAATACTTTTAGGAAGTTCGTGGGGTGGAGCATTGGTTTTAGCGGTGGCTTTAAAGTATAAGAGGAAAATTGAAAGATTAATTCTTATAAATCCTGTAGTTTCTCAAAGAAAACGTTTTGTTATTTATGGTGTAAGAAGTACTTTACAAGCTTTAAATCTTGTCCATCAAGGTAGAAAATCTTTGGAATGGGCTAAGAAATATTTAGAGTGTAGGCTAAGTAGACTCTATTATAATAAGGAATTGTTAACTAAGAGTAGGTTTAATAAATTTTTTAAAGCATAGAAGTTTCCCGAAAGTAGATATGCTATGATTTCTACCTTATCAGATTGCGATTTTAAATGTTTAATGGACATTAATAATTTAAAGAGAATAACTCAAGAAACTTTGATTATTTGGGGTAAAAAAGATCCTCTTTTTTCTATAAAAGGAGCTAAGAAATTATGTTGGATTTTGCCCAATGCCAAGTTAAAATTTATTCCTGATACAGGACATGGTCCTGCGGAAACGAGAGCGGAGATAGTAAGTAGATTAATTGTAGATTTTTTGATGAACAAAGCAAATTCTAGGGCTAAAAGTCCAATTTTTAGTATATAGGGTAATATAGTCTTAAGGAAAAGTTTGTGGTGAGAAGTTTTTACAATCATAGAGAGATAGATGAGTTAGTTAACGAGATTGTAGGATTGATGCCGAGTGTGGAATCTATTTTTACCTGGGGAGAAACTCTACCTCAGTTTTCAAAAAGAATAAATTATTATTGTGCAGCTCTTACGCATTTAGAAAGGCAAAAGTTTTTCAAAAATAAGATTATTGAAAAGATTAAAAGAATTTTTGATATAGAGGAAGTGAACAATATAAAAATACCCATAAGAGATGATCAGGGATTAGCTATGAGTATAACAGAACATCACGGCATATTGGATTATGAAGGATTTGTTTCTGTTCCTATGGTTTCTTATTTTTATCGATTATTTGATAGAGAAGAAGAGGGAGATATAATAACATTTGCTACGGGGAGTGTATCTTTAAATGAACCTATGCGTAGACGGGGAATAACATTTCATGGTAAGAAAATAAATCTTTATCCTAAAGAG
>JAMWDA010000185.1 GCA_023818995.1 Candidatus Omnitrophota bacterium | reverse complement strand
CTTCTTGCTTCTTTTATTTTGCCTATATAAAAATAATCTTTCCCTAAATAATTAAGATGACGCGCGTATAAACGTCTCTCACTTCTTAAACTTGGCAAATATTTTTCTCTTATACTAATAACATTTTCTATACTGGAAAAAATATTGTCTTGAGAGGGGTACTTAATTACGAGAGGCTGTTCTATAAAATAGAAAGAAAATTTCCTACGAACACGACAGAAAAAATCTATATCTTCACCCACCAAAATTCTTTCATCAAATAGGCCAATTTTTTCAATTACCTTTCTACGTATTACCCACGTAGAGGGCAAAGGGAATAGCCTTCTTTTTGGACTAAACTTCTCAATACCAAGTTTTTTCTTCCCCTCTCTAATAATATAATGATTTGAAGAGACTATACCAATACGACTTGAGCAATTCATGAATACTTCAACGCTCTTCTCAATCTTTTGGGGAAAATATTCGTCATCGGAATCCAAGAGAGCAATTAAATCACCTTTACTATTTTTAATTCCTGTATTTCTAGCAGACGAGGGTCCTCTATTCTGGAGATGATGAAGATATTGAATTCGAGGATCTTTAAAATAACTAACTATTTCTTCTGTATTATCTATTGAACCGTCATCAACAATGATGATCTCTAGGTTTTTATAGGTCTGGTTACTAACACTCTCTATTGCTCTCTTTAATGAATATGCTCTATTATATGTAGGGATAACCACACTTACCAATAAATTTCTTTGACCTTTATTCAATACCATATTCAAGTCTATTTTGCTGGTAGTTTATTTTATATAAACTTATCGCCAGCCCAACCATAAACCAAAAAGAAATAGCTAATTGTGTCCAATAAAGGTTACTATCAAAAAAACAATGGATACAAAAAGATAAGATTCCTGCTAATATCCCTAAAAGGAAGGGGTTTTTATCTTTTCTTAAATACCTTCCTCCTACGATAAACAAATCTATCAATATCCAAAAAAAAGAAAAAAGTCCAATTAACCCTATCTCCCCTGCCATCTGAAGATAACTATTATGTGGCCAAACACTTCTTGATTTATATATATAACTGGCTACTCCATTACCAAAAAAGGGACGTTGATTAATTAATCTTATTGCCCTCATATATAACCCATCTATTCCTAATCGACCGGAACTCTCAAGTCTTACTATTGATACTGCTCTTTGCTTTATTGAACGTGGTAAAATGAAAGATATTCCTATAAAAAATGCTATAACCAAGAACATAATTAATAACTTCTTAGTAAAAGATACACCGCTAGCATTACGATAATAATAACCAAATATAAAAATTAATCCGAAAATTACTCCTATCCATGCTCCCCGAGAATAAGTTAAAACCAAACAATAAGTTAAAAGTGCACTCAATATCCCTCCACCTATTCTACATATCCTCCTTAACCTATCAGATAAAGTGATACTTATACTTAAGGGTAGAATTAAAGTTAAATAACCACCAAAACAATTGTAATGCTTAAATGAAGAGGTTATATGGCTATTTACCAAAGGCCGCTGGCGTAATAAATCTAAACCCGTAAACTGTTGGTATACTCCACTAATTCCTACCAAACAAGATGAAAAAAGAAGAATACCTAAAATAGTGTTAAATCTTTTTCCCCTATTCACAGCTTTTATCACCAAAAAATAAAGCATAATATATTCACCTACCCTTGAGAAAAGATAGCGAATAGGCCCGTTGAAGTATAAACTATTTATTATATACGATATTATATTTGCTAAAACAAAACAAAGTATTGGCAGATCTAACTTACTTGAAGTAAACATCTCCTTCAAATCCCCCTTAGCAACTGCTCTAATCGCATATACTAAAAGAGCAGAAGAGACACAAATCTCTATCCCTGCTGAAGAGAAACCCATAAAGAAAACTAATAAACATAAAAAAATGTAACCTATTATATCAGAAAATATCACTATTCTCTCTTTCATTCCGTTACTACCTCCCTCATTTAGCAACCATTTTGATGTGCCGTTTTATCTATCAAAATATCAACTATTGTATTCAGGCAACTTTTCCTTTTTAAATTCCTTGTATTTAGCGTAACTTACTATCTAATATAAAGAAGCAAGATAGGCTACCATAAAACCAACAAAACCATCGCGGTAGCCTTTTTTTACAAAAAAAGTTCTGATAAATCTATCTAATGCTCTCCAAAGAGTATGAATAAAATTCATTTTATAATGGGCTTTTTTAGGATTCTCAAAAGAAAGTTTATACCACTTTTTTGCTTCCAGTGTAGTTTGATTATTGAGCTTCTTTAAGAAATCACCCCAGTTGTGATAGGTGTAATGGATTAAATCTTTTTTTAAATGCCCACACTTCCCTTCTAAAAATGCCCGTGGATGCACCTCCACCTCTTCATATCTAAATTTATCTTTTTTAAATAATCTTATCTTACCTGCCGGATACCATCCCCCGTATCTTATCCAGTAGTCTCCAATATAATTGCGCAAGGGTATAGAGAATCCTACATAATCTGTCCCCTCATTTAAAATCCGCATAATTTCTTCTCTCAATTCTTCACTTACTCTCTCATCTGCATCTAAACTCAAAACCCAATCATTCTTAGCTTGACTATATGCCCAGTTGCGATGCCTACCTTCTATATCCATTTTCCGCTTTAATACTCTCGCTCCCATCTCTTGAGCAATCTCCACGGTCCTATCGCTGCTCTCATCATCTACCACAATCACCTCATCCACCCAATCAATAACTGAAGCAATACAATCTTTTATATTAGCCTCTTCATTTTTAGCAATAATCACTACAGAAACAGGACTTACCCCCCTCATTATTTCCCTCCTCCTAGTTTAAATTGTGATAATTTAAATTAAATTTATGTTTAAAAATAAAACAAAAATCTATAAAATAAGGACCAAGAGGGTAAAACATCATTTCCCCTGAGCATAAAGGCTCATAAGGGAG
>JAMWDA010000184.1 GCA_023818995.1 Candidatus Omnitrophota bacterium | reverse complement strand
ACTAAGTAATCCTATCACTTTTAAGGCATGCACTAATAAATAACTCATTAGTCCAGAAACTAATCCAATCATCGCAAAATTATAGACCCAGCGTAATAAATCTTCTTTTGTCTGATTATAAGGACCTCCTTTAAAAAATACTGCTTTCCGCAGATTTTTATCAAATATAAGTCTAAGAGCGGGTTTTACGTTTAATTCCCAATAAGAAAGACGATGCTTTACAATTCTAATTTTCTCTTCTCTTTCCACAGTATGGATTATAGCTAAAATTAATGGCCTAATTTTTTCATAATATTCGTTATATAACTTGTTTCTATCATTAACGGTTACGAGTGTCTTATATTTTGCTACATACTCATTAAAGAGCTGAATAAATTGCTGAGATAAAGGCGAAATCTTTTGAGAAGTAGTAGGCTTCAAAATCCAACCTATATCTTCAGGGGTGGGATCTTTAATTCCTAAGATATAACGTAAAGCATCATTTAGAACTTCTTCGGTAATAATAGCTTGGAAATTCATTATTTTTCCAGTAGGATCGCGATTATTTTCCCATCTTGCTAATTCTTTATTTAACAGAACAGAAAATGCCTCACGTGTAAAGATAATAAGGTCCATCATCAGATTTATTTCATCGGGGTTGGGTGCTCTTGCCTGAATATAATTTTGAATAATCTGTTTTACGTAATTCTGCCATAAGAAATCTTCTAATCTGCCTTGACCGATTAAACCACCTAACCCTCTCTGGAATAATACTTGCATTACAAAAAGCCGTTCTATAGAAACCAAATCGCTAGATATTCTTCTGTTTAAAGGTGGTGTTTTACGCAAATCATCCCAAGAATAAACTGCTAAACTAGAAATCACATCATCATTTGCCAAAGTAAATACTTCAGGTAATAAGCGGGCATTGAAGATATTTTCTAAAAATGTCTTTTTTAATGTATAGATCTGGTCTTTAAAGACAGGGTGGTCATCTAAACCAAACTTGCGTATTAAACTATCTACTCTTTCTTCAATTGCCTTTTTAAACTCTTCGTTATCTCTTATAACTTCATAAATCTTTCGTAATATCAATCCTGCTGCGTATCTTTTATCAACTCTATTAACTAATCTTAAGATATGTCTACTAGATAAAATTTCTCTTATCTTATCAAGGGTAATAAATTTCTCTAACATTTGTTCTACACTTTTAGCTGAATTTTGTTTTTTCAGTTCTACTTGATATATCTCCCACAATGCACTAAAGAATCTTTTAAGATTTTGTGCGTTTTGTAATGAATTTAGATCATTCTCTATAAATGTATTTGTCTGTTGATGGTTATATGTAAAATTCTTAGCGCTATCAATGGCACTTTTTAGCCTTTTCAATTGATAGTTTTTCTTAAGATAACTTAAAGATAGAGGAGCATACATTGTAAAAATCTCTTCTATATTTTTATCTTTCCATCCCATTCTATTTATGAAATCCTCAAAACTTTCAAAAGGACCATTATTTCTTCTCTCTCTAATAATTGCTTGAGCCTGCGCCTTTGTAAAGCCAAATCCAGTTAGAGCTATTTCAAGAGAATTATTAATATCAAACCTCTTACTGTATCTATTTCTCCAAATTTTATTAACAAGATAAGGGATACCAACTCCTAAGAAAATTATAATACCTGCAAGTATACCCACAAAGGAAACTATACTTAAAATTAAGGGCTTAAAAGATTCTTTAATGTTTGCTCTATAAATCTCTCGGTTAGTTTGCGGTAAAGATTTAGAAAAATCTTTATTATCGCTGATTATCTGCCCTTCTTTTCTAATCTTTTCAATAATCCTCTCTGCCCCAGTCTGAATACCAAAAAGACGCAAAAGTGGTCTAAAAATAGCATTAGGTGTATTATTTTTAAGTAAGTCTCCAACAGAAAACACCTTTGGATAAACAGTTCTCCTTTCAAATAAAGATGGTTTATCAAAAATAAGAACACCATTTCTAAAAAGCATTTCTCTTTTTCCACCAACATGTTTTAAATGAGTGGACAAATCCAGGGTCTGAAAATATTCTGTAACTAACGTATAAGGGATGCCATTAACTATTAAAAATCTTACTTCAAAGGTACCAATTAAATATTTTTGACCATCTTCTATCCTATAACTTCCTACTGGCACCTCAAAAGGAGAAAATTCAACTGCTGTTGTTCCTTCTATACCCTGATAAATTTCTTCTAATTTATTCCCATCAGAGGCTATCTTTAAGCTAGAAATATCTAAGCTTCTACTTTCTATTTCTAACTCAATATTACCTTCGTCATCAAAGTTTTTAATCCTACCTTTTGTTTCCCAGTTGCTCTTTGGCCAATCTGCTATATAGGTTTTTCCGAAGAGGCGGCCTATGCCAAAGAGGTATCTACCTTTGGCGCGATAGAGATCAAAATTTATACGTTTGGCGGGATCAAAAGTATAGGTGTAACTGGCTTTTGCAAAACCAAATTCGTCGTATTCAGGGATAAAGGTTATCCAAAGAGGCTGTCCATAGTTGTTGTCTTGTAGTTGAATTTGTGGATTAAGCGTATCATAACCATCTAAAGTAATTATATCTCTTCCGCGTCCATCTTTAATTACTACTTGCACACGATAGGCTTGGTTGTTAAATATATTGTTTTCTTTCTTTAAATCTTCGTTAATGAGTTGGATGAGGTATTGAGTTTTTAGTTCTTTTAATTGTTCTTCTCCAAGTTTTTTAATCAGGGCATCTTTTTTGGATTGGAGGAGTTTTCCTTGGAGTTCTTGTTTTTCTTTGTCGGATAAGTGTTGTGCGATGAGTTTACCAATGATTTCTTCTTCTAATTGTTCTTCTCCAAGTTTTTTAATCAGGGCATCTTTTTTGGATTGGAGGGGTTTTCCTTGGAGTTCTTGTTTTTCTTTGTTGGATAAGTGTTGTTCGATGAGTTTATTAATGATTTCTTCTTCGCTTCCTTTTTCTTTGGAGATCTGTGC
>JAMWDA010000015.1 GCA_023818995.1 Candidatus Omnitrophota bacterium | reverse complement strand
AAGAAAGGGAAGATTTTTAAGTTGTAGCGGATATCCAGAGTGTAAGTACGCTGAGAATATAACTACAGGGATAAGGTGTCCACAATGCAAAGAGGGAGAGTTAGTTGAGCGAAGAAGTAAGAGGGGTAGAATTTTTTACGGTTGCAGTAAATTCCCTAATTGTAGATATGTAGCAAGAAGATTACCCCAGAGCGAAGAATTAGATAACAATAATAATGTTTCTCTCTCAGAGGAAAATAGGGTTTAGGATTGGTATTATGTTACCGTTTTATTATTATAAAGATAGATTTTTAGATTATATTAGAATTGAGAAAAATTATTCTCCCCACACATTACTTAATTACAGTATAGACCTACGCGATTTTGAAGAGTTTCTTAAAAATAGCAGTATGGAAAAAATAGATATAAAGAATATAGATTATTTTGTTCTAAGAAAATTTTTAGTTTCTCTTTCGGAAAGAAGATTGAATAAACGAACGCTTTCAAGGAAAATTTCTACTCTTAAGAGTTTTTTTAAATTCCTTGTAAGGGAGGGAATAATAAAGAGTAATCCTGCCTCCAGTTTAATATATCCAAAATTAGAAAAAAATTTACCGTATTTTCTTACTGAGGAGGAAATTAGTAAAATTCTTGATTCTCCTATTGATGATAAGGAATTAAGTGTAAGAGATAAGGCTATTTTAGAATTCCTCTATTCTACAGGAGCAAGAGTTTCCGAGATGGCTTCTTTAAAAATTGAGGATATAGACTTAAATTTAGGTATGGCTAAAGTATGCGGTAAGGGAGGTAAAGAGAGATTGGTGCCTTTAGGTAAACCAGCTGTAGCTATCATTAAACGATATTTAGGGTTAAGAAAAGATAGTTGTCCCTATCTTTTTATTAATAATAGAGCAAAGAAGATAAGTGAAAGAGGGGTTAGGCTAATAATAGATAAATATATAAATAGATTATCGCTATCTTTAAAGATTTCTCCCCATATCTTTCGGCATTCTTTTGCTACACATCTCCTCAATAGGGGTGCGGATTTAAGAAGTGTGCAAGAGCTTTTAGGACACAGTAGTATCGCTACTACTCAGGTTTATACTCATCTTACCATAGATTCTCTAAGAAAAATTTATGAGCAGGCACATCCACGAGCAAGATGATGTTAATATTTGTTATCTACGAGTTGTTGGTTATTTTGGGTATCATCTTATACCCGTCTATATACATTCTTAGAAGAAAGTTTAGTTTTAGAGCATTTATAGAAAAATTATCTTTTTTCCCTCCTGAGCTTGAGATTAAAAAAAACAGCCTATGGATACAGGTTGTAAGTATAGGTGAGGTTATTTTAGTTAGGGAATTCCTTTCTCAATTAAAAGAAAGGATGAACTTAGATATAGTTATATCTACAACTACTCTCACTGGTTACGAGGTAGCAAATAAGCTCTATTCTTCCATAGCTAAAATTATATTTTTCCCCTTTGATAGCATATTTGTTTTGAAAAGAGTTATAAAAAAAATTAAACCAAAATTATTTGTTTCCGTGGAAACAGAAATATGGCTAAGTTTATTCTATCAACTTCATAGAAGAGGTATCCCCATAGTTATTATAAATGGGCGAATATCTGATAGAGCTTATAGTAAGTATAAGAAAGTTAAATTTATTATTAAGAAATTACTATCTCTTGTATCTTTTGTTTGTGTACAGAATAAACAATACGAGGATAGATTCATTTATTTAGGAGCGGATAAGAGAAAAGTTTCTATTACGGGAAATATGAAATTTGAAGCAGTAACGATAAAAAAAGATGAGCTTGTTCGTTTCCAAGAAAAATACAAAAAAGTTTTTGAGCTTAAAGCTAAATTTATCTTAGCCGCTAGCACTCATCATCCTGAGGAGAAAATAATTTTGGATATATATAAAGATTTGTTATCCTTAGGTAATATAAAATTATTAATTGCTCCTCGGCATAAGGAGAGAGTTAATAAAATAGAGGAGTTAGTTAAAAGTTACGGATTTAACCCGCTGCTTTTGAGTGAAATAAGAAGTAAGGAGATCTCCCTTGTAGATGTATTTATTTTGGATACTGTTGGTGAGTTGTTTTATTTTTATAGTATAGGGGAGGTATGTTTTGTCGGCGGCAGTTTGGTAAATATTGGCGGACATAATATTTTGGAGCCGATATATTGGAGTAAACCAACTTTATTTGGTCCGTTTATGGATAATTTTAGAGAAATAGAAGAGAAAGTATTGGCATATAAAGCGGCAATTAAAGTAAAGGATGCAGATGATTTAAAAACTAAAATTACAGATTTATTGAGAAATGTAAAGATTAAAGAAGAGTTAGCAGTAAATTGCTCTAAAGTGTTTGCTGAAGAGAAAAAGTATTTAAGAAAAAATGTAGAGATAGTTTTAAAATGCTTAAATTAAAAAAAGCATATCTAAATCTTATAGAGAGAGAAGATAAACGAATTTTAGAAAAATTCATTTATATTTTTCTTATCATTCTTTCCTATATATATGGTGCGGTTATCTATTTAAGAAATTTTCTTTTTGACCACAAGATAATAACGGTTTATTCTCTAAATAAAAAAGTTATAGGAGTGGGTAATATATCTTGGGGTGGTAGTGGTACAACAAGTTTGGTTATTTATTTACATAAAAGACTTTCCTCTTCTTTTAAAGTTGCTTCCTTAACCAAAGGTTATGCCAGGGATGAATTTACGCTTTTAAAAAATAAATTGGGAAATGTTTTTGATGGGAAAGATAGGGTATCTATACTTAAGAAATTAGTTAACGATTATGATGTATTTATCCTGGATGATAGTTTCCAATACCGTAAACTAAAGAAAGATTTAGAGATTTTAGTTATGGGAGCTAAGGAATTTCGTAGAACTAAAAGATTAATCCCTGCTTATATTTTTAGAGAACCATTGAAAAGTATAAACAGGGCGGATATACTTATAATAACTTATAAGGAGATGATAGCTAATAGAGAAAGGATAAAGGCTTTTATATGGGAATTTAAACCAACTTTGCCTATATTCTTTGCTTCTTATGAGTTTAAAAGTTTTTTAGATAGATATAATAACCCTAAAGATTTAGATTACTTTAAAGGTAAATATTTGGGAGTATTAACTGCTGTTGGTTATCCTGAGGGATTTCTTTTTACCTTGAAAAAATTGGGCTTACAAATAAAAAAGATTTTTGCTTATCCCGATCATTACAATTTTACTGACAGAGATATTATTAGTATAGAGAGAGAATTTACTAAGGAGAATGTTAGTGATGTAATTATTACTTATAAAGATTTTTACCATTTAGATTTTCAAAGAGTTAGAAAAAATTACTTTATATTCGATGTAGAATTGAAACTGGAAGAAGAGAATATCTTTTGGCAGGTTGTTAATAGTAAACTAAAGGGAATATAAATTTATGTATTCGTTAATAAAAATAACAATTAGAATATTAAAAATTCTACCTTTAGGATCGATCATTTCCCTTGGTAGAGTTATAGGTGTATTATTTTACTGTTTCAGTTTTAAGAAGAGATTTACTGCTTACCGCAATTTAAAATTAGCTTTTCCTTATAAAAGTAGTAAGGAGATTTTTCTAATCATTAAGAGAAGTTTTATTAATTTTGGAATAATGATTATGGAGAATTTAGCCTTTGAAAAATTTATAGATAGAGAATTGATTTATGTTAAAGGTATAGATAAGTTCTTTGAGGATATCAAAGGTGGACATATACTGTTAGGTATTCATGCAGGTAACTGGGAATTTTTTAATGCTTTTTTTGCAAAGAAGTATAGATACGCTATTTTGGTAAAGAAACAGGAGAATGAAGCTTTGGAAAGATTAATTAATGAGATAAGAGAAAGGAATAACATAAAAGTTTGTTTTTCTTTAAAACAGTTAGTTAAATATATAAAGGATAATTACTGGATAGGGTTAGTTATTGACCATGGAGCAGAAGATAAAGCATTAATGGTAAATTTTTTTGGAGCATTGGTTCCTACTCCTCAGGGAGCAGTTTACTTAGCTAAAAAGTTTGGGAAAAATATTTACCCTGTATTTGGTTACCGTAATAATTTGGGTAAGTATATGATAGAGATAGAGAAAGGGTTAGATTGTAAGAATGAGAACTTAGAGGAAGCATTAAAGAAGTTAAATACTATATATGAGAAATTTCTTACAAAACATCCAGAAAGTTATATGTGGTGGTATAAGCGATTCAAAAAGAAAAAGACATTATTTTTGCTCATTTTAAACGACCTTAAAACAGGTCATTTCAAACAATCCCTAACGTTGGTTAATATTTTAAAAGAGTTAGAATACGAAGTTAAGGATTACGTTGTAGATATTCCTAATATAAATAGATTAAAACGTTTATTATTAGAGTTGTGTGCTTTTTATACCAGCAATGAATGTTTAGGATGTATGAAGTGTATCAAGATTATTTTGGGTAAAGAGCTATATAAAAAGGTTTCTACTATATTTGCAGATATGGTAATAAGCACAGGTAGTAAGATGGCACCAATCAATCTTATTTTAAGTCGTTCTATGGGAGCTAAGGCGGTAGTGATTTTAAAGCCAAATATTTCACCGGATAGGTTTGATTTAGGTATTATTCCCGAGCATGACCGAGTTATAACCTCTAAGGTAGTGAATATAAAAGGGGCACTTAGTTTTCCCTTTACTGCCGAAGAGGATAAAAGGATATTGATTGAAAGATATAATCTTAAACCTTGTAGGAGGGTAGCTCTATTTATTGGTGGGCCATTGGAGAGCAGTAAATTATTTTTTAATAATTTGAAATTGTTCCTCCCCCAATTAAAAAAATTCATTTTGAAAGAGAATTTTCATATTTTAGTTACCACCTCAAGACGCACGCCCCAAGGGGTTAGTGATTTTCTTGAGAACGAGTTCAGAGATTTTTTAAATACCGATGTGTTAACTATCTCTTCTAAAGATAACAGTTCTTTTATCGTGGGAGGGTTCCTTTCGCTCGCTGAGGTCTCTTTTGTAACCAGTGATAGTATATCTATGATTTCCGAAAGTTTGAGTATGGGAAAAACCACTGTATGTGTGTGTTTAGAGGAGATATTCACTACTCACCACATAAACTTTTTTTCTTCAGTTAATAACATTGTGAATTTTCTTAAACCACCTTATACGATAGAAGAACTAAAAGAACCTTCCTATTCTATTTTTGAATATAATAAAAGGGTGGTAAAAGAGGCAGTAAAAAGAATAATATAAAAAGGTAGGTTTTTTAGAGATGAATATAATGCAGGTAGTTCCTAAAATGGATATGGGCGGCGTAGAAAGAGGGGTTTTAGATATTGCTAAGTATTTTAAAGATAGACCACACAAGATAATTGTTGTTTCTGGAGGAGGTAGGTTAGTAAAAAAGTTAGAGGAATATAAAGTTAAACATTATAAATTGGGTGTTTATAAAAAGTCACTTTTAAGTTTGTTCCTTGTTAGAAAAATACATAAGATTATAAAAGACGATAATATTGATATTGTTCATGCTCGTTCAAGGGTTCCTGCTTGGATAGGTTTCTTTGCTACGAGGAATAGCAAAACAGATTTTATTACTACCGCTCATGGGGCATATTCCAAACATATTTTCAGTGAAGTTATGGCTTGGGGAAAATTTGTAATATGTCCTTCTCAGATTATAGCTCGTTATATGCAGGATAGTTTTGGCGTGCCTCAAGAGAAGATAGTATTGATAAATCGGTGGGTAGATTTGGATAATTTTAAATTTAGCGAAGATAAATATATAGATGGTAGTGCCACTATCGTGAGTATTGGCAGGATAACTCCTATAAAAGGGTACCAGTATCTTATAGAGGCGATGAGAAGAGTAGTTAGAGTTAACCCTTATGCCATTTTAAATATAGTTGGTTCAGCAGAAAAGTCAAAGTTAGATTATTTCAATTATTTAAAAAATTTGGTTAATCAGTACGCTTTAAATTACAATGTTTATTTTTTAGGTTATCGTCAGGATGTGGAGAGTATACTTAAAAAAGCAAAGATTATAGTTGTTCCTTCAGTAGGAGAGGAATCGTTTGGTAGAGTGATTATTGAAGCTTTTGCTTGTGGTGTGCCGGTTGTTGCTACCAAGGTGGGCGCTTTCCCAGAGATTATAGATAATGGTAAAGATGGGATTTTAGTTCCTCCACGTGACCCCGAGGCTATAAGTGAGGCGATTATAAATTTACTCAATAACCCCTCTTTAGCTAAGAACCTTGCCTTAGAGGCTTATAAAAAAGTTAAGAGGGATTATAGTTTACAGAAGTGTGTAGGAGAGACAGAAAAGTTATATGAGTATATAAAGCAGTTTAAAAGGATAATGGTGATAAAAGTATCATCTTTGGGAGATGTTATTTTAGCAATACCATCTTTAAAAGCTATCAAGGAAAAATTCCCTATAAGTACAGTAATACTTATTACTCATAAGAAATATGCTTCCTTATTTTCTTCTTGTCCTTTCGTGGATAAGGTTATCTCTGTGGATTCCTCTTATAGGAGAATAAAGAAAGTTTTTAAAATAGCAAGTTACCTGCGCCGTTTAAGTTTTGATTACATTATAGATTTACAGAACAATTTAGCCTCCCATCTAATTGCTTTCTTAAGTTTTCCTAAGTATTCTTTTGGTTATAGACGTAAATTAGGATTTCTTCTTAGCTTTTCGGTGAAGTATGTAAAAGAGAAATTAGACCCTTTAACTTCCCAAGAGAAGATACTTAGTTTGTTAGATATAAGATTTAAAGAGAAGAAACTTACTTTCTGGAAGGTTAAAGAGATAGTTTTAAATAATTTTGGCATAGATAAAAATGAGCCCCTTATCGGTATAAACGTCTCAGCATCTTCCAAATGGGTGAGTAAAAATTGGCCAGTAACGCACATAAAAAAGTTAATCGAGATGATATCAAAACACTATCCCAATTTTAAAATATTGCTTATTGGTGATGAACATAGTGCTGAGTTGATAAAAGATGCAAAGGTGTCGTTATCCACTAACGTAATTAATCTATGTGGTAAGACTACCATAAATGATTTGGTAGGAGTAATTAGTGTTTTAAAATTATTTATCAGTCCCGATACAGCAAATTTACATTTAGCTTTAGCTTTGGGGATACCTACGATTGCTCTCTTTGGTCCTACTGACCCTGATCGACATACGGTGAGAGATAGTAATTTACATATATTTTTTAAAAAATTACCCTGTTCTTTCTGTTATCGTCCTAAGTGTAAGTCTAATATATGTATGGAGAACATTAAACCCCAGGAAGTATTCTTAAAAGTTAAAGAAATTTTAGGGTAGAATGGCTATGGATTTTGTGGTTTAATATGAGGATAGTTCTTCTTACTTCACATCTTAGAGTTGGTGGTATTAGCAGACACGTAATCGATTTAGCTAAAGGGTTATTTAGAAACAACCAAGTTTGGGTTGTCTGTAGTGGAGGTGAAGGTAAGCGAGAATTAGATAAAGCGGGTATTGATTTTAAGTATATACCTTTGCATACTAAATCAATTTTAAGTATAAAAGTATTTTATTCGTTAATTTTATTAATAATTTTCGCTAAGAGGAATAAAATAGATTTAATCCATGCTCATACAAGGGTTGCTCAGTTTCTTGCCTTTCTTTTATATAAGATTTTAGGTATCAAATATGTATCCACTTTTCACGGTTTTTATAGACCTCATATTTTTAGGAAATTGATGAAATTTGAGGGGATAAAAACAATAGCTGTAAGTTATGCGGTTAAGGAGCATCTTGTAAAAGATTTAAAAGTTGCTAATTCCAAAATAGAGGTGATTTATAATGGAATAGATAGACAAGCCTCGTTAGTTAGGAAATATAGGAAAATAGATTTTGGATTTTCTGAGGATACTATTACTTTAGGTATTTTAGGAAGAATTTCCTTAGAGAAGGGCCATTTTTTAGTTGTGGAGGCATTCCATCTTTTAAAGGAGAAATATAAAAACGCTTATCTTCTCATTTGTGGTAAAGGAAAGTTGGAGAATAAATTAAAGAAATTCGTAGAGAAGTTAAATTTAAAAGATAGAGTAAAATTTTTTCTTCTTGAAGGTAAAGATTTTTTAGATATAGTAGATATTCTTTTGGTAGCCTCTTTTAAGGAAGGATTTGGCTATACAATTTTGGAGGCGTTTGCTAAAGGTATTTGTGTAGTAGGATTTTCTACAGGAGGGATAAAGGAGATAATTAGAGATAGGTATAATGGTTTACTTTTTTACAAGTATAAACCTTTATGTCTAAAGGATGTTATAGAAGAGTTTATCACGAATAATAATTTGCGAGAAAGGATAATAGAAAATGCCAAATTAAGTTTAAATGATTTTTCTTATAAATTTATGGTGAGTAAAACTGAGGAAGTTTATCGTCAATTAGTTTGCCCTTAGAGGATGAGAAATACAAAGATACTATTTATTTTTATTTTATTTATAGGTGGATGGTGGTTGTTTTTTACTCCCCTATACACCGTTCCCATAATTACCTATCATGCAATCCCTACAAATTTTGCTGATACAAGTTTTAAAGTTACTCTAACCAGATTCTACAGACAGATGGAATTTATAAAAAATAAAGGTTACAAAGTGATCTCTCTTAGTGATTATTGTCAACTTTTAAGAAGAAAAGAGAAATTACCTAAGAATTTAGTAGTTATAACTTTCGATGATGGTTATAAAGATAATTTATGGGCAGTAAATATTCTTAAGCAGTTTAATTTTCCCGCTACGATTTTTTTAATTCCCAATAAAATAGATAAAAAAAATTATTTATCTTCTAAAGATATAGAATGGTTTCTCAATAATACAAAGGTTAAGATTGGTTCTCATACCCTTACTCATAGTTATCTGCCCCAGTTAGATGATGCGAGTTTAATAAGAGAGATAAAAGATTCTAAGGAAATCTTAGAAAAAAAATTTAGAGTTAATGTAGATACTATAGCTTACCCTCTAGGTGGTTTTGACCATCGTGTTTTGAAGACAGTGGAGGGGTGCGGTTATATCTGTGGGGTAACTACGAATAGAGGTTTATCTAAGAATGATAATATTTATGCTTTAAAAAGAATAAAGATTAGCGAAAGAGATTTAGGGATAAGACTGTGGGCAAAACTGAGTGGTTTTTACTCCGTTTTTAAAAGATCCCCTAAGCAAAGATAAATGAGATGGAGAGAATATTAGTAGTTGGTGTTAATTGGTTAGGAGATTGCGTGATGAGTTTACCTGTATTTAAAGCCATAAAGGAAAGATTCCCCCAATCTTTTTTAGCGTTAATGGTGGTAGAGAGAGTAAAAGAACTATTTGAGGATAATCCCTATGTAGATAAGATTATCGTGTTTAATGAAAAAACTACACATAGAGGTTTTTTTGCTAAATTAAAATTTATTAAATATTTAAAAAAAGAAAAATTTGACACAGCATTTTTAATACATCGTTCGTTTACCCGTGCTTTTATACTTTGGTTGGTGGGAATAAAAAAGAGAGTAGGATTTAAAAGGGCAAAAACACACTTTATTTTAACTGATAGGATAACACCCCCCTTAAATGTTCATCGTTCACTATACTACTACTCTCTCTTTGAGCAAGAGGGGGTGGCTATTGAAGATAAACTGCCTAATTTTTATATAGATGATAAAGAAAGAGAAAAAGTAGATAATTTTCTATTGTCCTACAGGAGGAATTATCGTTATTTGGTGGCAATTAATCCCACAGCTAATTGGGAATT
Source organism: Candidatus Omnitrophota bacterium (assembly GCA_023818995.1). GTDB lineage: Bacteria > Omnitrophota > Gorgyraeia > Duberdicusellales > 4484-171 > JAMWBQ01. Next base: position 7,319 of record JAMWDA010000015.1, on the reverse strand, counting down.
AAAGAGGTGGCCGGATAATTATTTTGTAGAGTTAATAGAAAATTTGTTAAGTATAGGGTGTGCTATTTTTTTAATTGGAGCAAAAGGCGAAAAAAACTACATAGATAATATGGAAAAAAAAATTAAAGGTAAGGTAATCAATCTCTGTGGAAAGACGAATTTAAAAGAACTAGCCGCTCTTTTGAGTAGGATGGATTTACTTATTTCTAGTGATTCCGGTCCAGCGCATTTAGGTAGCGCTGTGGGAATAAATGTTTTGGTCCTCTTTGGTCCCACAGACCCTTTAATTACTGCTCCTCTGGGTAAAAATGTCCATATTTTAAAGAAAGATGTAGGTTGTAAAATACCATGTTATAACTTGAATTGCAAAGATAACATTTGTATTAGAGAACTAAAAGTTGAGGAAGTTTTCATTAAGGCAAGAAGTATTTTAACCAAGAATGAGGGTTAAAAATATCCTTATTAATTTTCCTACTAATATTGGCGATACAATTTTAGCTTTGCCTGTCTTGGATAGATTAAAAGCAGAATATCCTCATGCCAAGATAACAGCTATTTCTTCTTTCCGCACGCATGAATTCCTTAGTAAGAATAATTTTATAGATGAGGCGATTATTTTTGACAAACATTGGCCAATTAAGAAAAAGATGATTTTTTCTTTATCTTTAAGAGGTAAATACGATATGGTTGTAGATTTAAAAAATTCTCTTTTGCCTATAATTATTTGTGCACGATTAAGAACACCTATAGTTAGATTATCGTCCAGGAATATTAATTTAAAAGATAAGTATATAGCTTTGGTCAAAAATCTTACCTCTGAGAAGAGAAAAGAGTTGGTAAAGAGCGATTTTAACATATCCTCTGAAAAAAAATATAGATGGGATAATTTTAAACTTCCCCCTTCCATATTTGTTTCTTGTGTATCGCGTTCATCTATTAAAAACTATCCCTACGAATATTTAAAAATAGTGGCGCAAGAGCTAAAAGCAAACTACCACTTAGTTTTTTTAGGAGAGGAAAAAGATAGGGGATTCTACAGGGATATTTTATCTTTAGATAACATTACTGATCTGGTAGGTAAAACAGATATTATAGATGTGTTTTACCTGGTTAAAAATTATGCTAAATTGATTTTAGGAGTAGATACCACTATAATCCACATAGGTAGCTATCTTAATATCCCTGTAGTAGCTTTGTTCGGTCCCACAGATTATCGTAGGACAGCTCCTACCTCGGATAGTTCTTTCATCCTCCGAAGAAAAGATGTTAGATGTGCTCCTTGCGAGAAGTCTAAATGTAATTCTAATTATGAATGTATGAAAATACCTCCTCAAGAGGTAATTGAAACTATAAAAAAAATTTTAAATGTTTACTGTAAAACTTCCTGAGCCTAAGAGAATTTTAATTGTTCGCACAGATAGAATAGGTGATGTTGTGCTTTCTACACCGGTTATAAAGAATTTAAGATTATCCTACCCCTATGCTTTTATAGCTTTTATGTGTCAACCGATTACGGAAGAAATTGTTCGCGGTAATCCCTGGGTAAATGAAGTTATCGTTTACGATAAGAAGGGTAAACATAAAAGTTTTTTGTCTTCTTTAAAGTTTATTAGGGAGCTACGCAAAAAAAAATTTAATTGGGCAATTGTCTTACATCCTACTCTTCGTATTCATCTTTTAATTTTTTTAAGTGGTATACCTTATCGCATAGGTTGGGATAGGAAGGGAGGATTTTTTCTTAACTATCGTTTCCTACATAGAAAGCAAGAAGGAGAAAAACATGAAGTAGAGTACAATTTGGATCTCCTTAGATACATAGGAGTCCCTATAAAGGATACCGCTACGTATTTTCCTTTAAAGAAAGAGAACGATCTATTGGTAAGAGAGTTATTAAAAGAAAAAGGAATAACCGATAACGATAAATTGCTTGTTATACACCCTTCTGCTTCTTGTCCTTCCAAGAGGTGGCCAGAGGGAAATTTTATTAAACTTATAGCATTGATTAAAAAAGAATTAGGTTCTAAATGGAAAATAGTAATTGTTACTTCTCATAAGGAAAAAATTTTTGCTAAGGAAATATTAGATACTTATAAAGATATAGTAGATTTATGTGGAAAACTTACAGTTTCTCAATTGGGTTCTTTACTTAACCTTGCTGAGATTTTTATTTCTAACGATAGCGGACCTGTGCATATTGCTTCTGCTTTGGATAGACCAGTAATATCTATATTTGGGAGAAAAGATAAAGGTTTATCTCCCATTCGTTGGCAACCAACAGGAAATAAAAGTTTATATATCCATAAAGATGTGGGATGTCAAATATGTTACGCTCATAATTGTAAAAAGGGATTTTTATGTTTAAGGGCAATAACCCCTGAAGAAGTATTTTTTTCTGTTAAGAGGTTGATTAGACTAAAATAGGTTGGCAAAAAATTTTAAATATGATAGACTTTTAAATAAGAAATTATGAGAAAAATTTTTTTATTTTGTTTATTACTGATATTATATTGTGGATGTGTTACTGTGCCGCGTAAACCATGCCTTCCTGAGGTAAAAGGGAAATTTATAGAATTGACGGAGTTTTGCAAAAAGTATAGGTTAAAGTATAATTTTGATACCATAGATGATATTTTATATATAAAATCATCCTCTAAGGATATTAAGTTGCTTTTAGAAACATCTTTTATGTACTTTAATGGCCGAATATTTTCCCTCTCTCAGCCACCTTTTTATTCTCAAGGTAAGATTTTTATACCTAAGGATATAGAAGATATAGTAGGAGAGAGGTACAAGCGAGAGTTAGGCAAACCTTACTTTTTTATCAATACTATTGTAATTGACCCAGGTCATGGCGGAAAAGATCCAGGAGCAATATCTAAGACAGGAGTTAAAGAAAAAGATTTAAATTTAAAAATAGCAAAGCTTTTAAAAAAGGAGTTAGAAGAGAAAGGATTTAAGGTTTATTTAACACGCCATAGTGATATATTTCTAACTTTGAAAGAGAGAGTAGAATTGGGTAAAAGGTATAAAGCAGATTTATTTGTTAGTATCCATGCTAATGCTAATCGGGCAAAAGAAGTTAGTGGAGTAGAGGTATACTATTTATCCGAAAAGTACGTAGGTAATAATTTAAGATCTTTGGGTTTAACCGATGAGGTGTTAGAAGATTTAGATTCGTTAGAGTATAGGAGTAAATTTTACCAGAAATTTATCTGTGGAGATAATAGTAAACAATCTTTAGATTTAGCCAATAGTATAGTCTCTACTATGGAGGAGATGGGTTTTAAAGTGAAAGGGCCAATGGGAGCGCCTTTTTATGTTTTGAAATACGCCTATATCCCTACCGTTTTAGTGGAGATAGGTTATCTTACCAATCCTTACGAGGAGAAATTACTTAAACGTTCTTACTACCTTGAACAAATTGCTCAAGCCGTCGCTATTGGAGTAGATACTTTGAATAGACGGTATGTAAGATTGTACGGTGAGCGATGAACAATACAGAAAGATACCCTATTGGAATATTTGATTCAGGATTGGGAGGGTTAACGGTGTTAAAAGAGATAGAAAAATTTATGCCCAAGGAAAATATCGTTTACTTAGGCGATACAGCAAGGGTCCCTTATGGTAGTAAATCTAAGGAAACAATTATTAGGTTTAGCACAGAGAATATATTATTTTTATTAAAGAAAAAGGTTAAAATTGTAGTTATCGCTTGTAATACTTCTTCAAGTTTAGCCTTGGATTACTTAAGAAGAATATTTAGTATACCTATAATAGGTGTGATTGAGGCAGGGGTAAATAAAGCAGTTACGCTATCTAAGTATCGCCGTATAGGAATTATTGGAACTAAGTCTACAATTTTAAGTGGTAGCTATCAAAAAGAGCTGCTTAAAAAAGATAATAAGATACACGTCTACCCCAAAGCTTGCCCTTTATTTGTTCCTTTGGTAGAGGAAGGAATTACTACAGGTAGAATAGTAGAGATGGTAGTGGATATGTACCTAAAAGAATTTAAGGGTAAGATAGATACTTTGATTTTAGGATGCACACATTATCCTCTCCTTAAAAAAGCTATTGCTCAATATCTAAAGGGAGTGTACCTTGTGGATTCAGCAAAGGAAGTAGCTAGATACGTTTACAATTTATTGGCAGAAAGGAATTTGCTCAATAGAAATAGCTTTGTTCCTAAAAAGGATTTCTATGTAACTGATGACCCTACAGGATTTAAGAAGTTAGCTAAAATATTTCTTAAGAGATCAATATTCAATCCTCAAAAAATAAATGTTTGAAATTAGAGTAAACACTAATTTCTCGGCAGCGCATTACTTAAATAACTATAAAGGTAAATGTGAAAATTTACATGGTCATAATTGGAAGGTGGAGGTAGTTGTCTGTTCTTCCAAGTTAGATAGATTAGGAATGGTTATGGATTTTGCTGATTTAAAGAAAATATTGAATGAGGTAGTTTCTAAATTAGACCACAAGTTTTTAAATGAGATTAAATTTTTTAAATATAAAAATACCACCTCGGAATATATTGCTAAAGTTATATTTGAAGAGATTGAAAAAAAACTGTTAAAGTTTAAAGTTAAACGGCATTTAATTAGATTAAAGGAAGTTTCTGTATGGGAGCAAGACAACTCATGCGCAACTTATCGCAAGATAAAAAAGGAGTGATTTTACTTTCCGGGGGCTTAGATTCGGTAACTACTCTTTATTTGGCTAAAGACCAAGGTTATAAATTGAGCGCTTTAATCTTTTATTATGGTCAGCGCCATAAAAAAGAGATTAACTGTGCTATAAAAATAGCTGAGCTTAATGGAATAGATTATAGGTTAATAAGATTATCTATTCCCTGGGTAGAGTCGTCTCTTACTAAGAAAAATATCAGTGTTCCCTTAAATAGATATACGAATAGTAAAGAATTACCCTCTACCTATGTTTCGGGAAGAAACATAATATTTTTAAGTTATGCTGCTTCTCTTGCGGAAAGTATAAATGCAAGATATATATTTATTGGTGCACATACAGAAGATTATTCCGGTTATCCTGATTGCCGAAAAGAATTTTTAGAAGGTATGGAGAAAGCGATAAATTTAGGTATTAGCAAGAAAATAAAAATACTTTACCCTTTGATAAACAAGAGTAAGAAAGAAATAGTAGCATTAGGTAAAAAGTTAGATGTTCCTTTTGAATATACCTGGTCATGTTATTTGGGAGGTAAAAGACCTTGCAAAAAATGTGATAGTTGTCGTTTCAGGATTAGAGCTTTTGAGGAGTTGGGGTTAGTAGACCCTTTATTATAAAGAACAAAAACTCTAAGCAAGAAATAATATTATGGAGATAGTTAAAGAAAATATTCCTTTAGAGAAAGTCAAACAGATGGCTAACAAAAGTTTTGGTGATTTAGTAAAGGCGGTAGTTGATGTGGAGAGAAGAGTGATTGCTATGGATGGGGAATTGCATTCCGACTTAGAAGCTTTACTTTTAAGTGATGGTTCTCAGCAGAAAGATTTATGGGGAATTAATATCTACCCTTACGTAGAGGGAGAAGGATTTATCGAGTTTGATTCTCTTATTAATATTCGTCCCTCCCAAGGAAACAGAAGCTATAGAGTTGAAGATGAGGTTGTTCGTAAAAAAATAATTACGATTGTTAAAGAAAAAATTATCCAATGAATGAATTTAAATTATCTTTAACTAATCGTTGGGAGAAATTAAGTTTTTTAGAACAGATAGCAAATATCGGTAGTGAGATTATGAAGGCATTTAATTGGAGGAGGGAAAACAATCCTAACTATGCTGAGAGCTCATTTTTTCGGGCATTGGAATTGATAGATTTAACTTTAAAAAATACATCTTCATTTTCTCGCAAGAAAGAACTTGCTCGTTTAAGAGAAGCGCTTATTGATTTTTTTTGGGTTAACAATGAATTTAACTCTACAGAAAAATATTTTTCCCATTATTTTTTACAGTTTGCTTATGCGATTTCTAAGAAAGATAATTGTATTTTAGGTAGATTATGAATACATTTGGTTTTATTATCCATCCTTTAAATATAGATGATGTAGTTAATTCTCGTAAGATTTTTAGGATTATACCTAAATGGTTCTTAGAAAGAAGTTTAAAGTGGAGTAAGCCATTTAAAGTTTGCGAAGCTCATCTTATGCCCACTATTGATGAAAAAATAAAAGGATACTTTATTGGTGTTTCCCTTCTTCCTCGTCAGATGTTATCATTAAACGAAAAGTTAGTTTTGAATAAAATAATTTTAGCAGTTAGAATTGCAGAAATTTTAGGAGCAAAAATCGTAGGATTAGGAGGATTTACTTCTATTGTGGGAGATAAAGGTATTACTATCGCTAATAAAAGTAGAGTTCCTGTTACCTCGGGAAACACATATACAGCCTACGCTGTATTAAAGGCAGTCCTTGATATGGCTAAAGTTAAGGGTAAGAATTTGAATCGATCAACAGTAGCTATAATTGGAGGAGGAGGTTCTATTGGGTCACTTTGTGCGAGAAAGTTATCCTTCTATATCTCGAGGATATTTTTAACCGCTCGTCATAGAGAAAAATTAGAGAAGTTAAAGGAGAGTATACTTAAACTTAATCCTATTGAGGTAATTATAGAAGATGATAATAATAGAGCGATTAGAGATGCTGATATAGTAATTGTTACTACAAGTTCTCCCCAAGCTATTTTAAATATTAATGATTTTAAATCTGGTGCAATCGTTTGCGATGTTTCTTTACCTAAAAATGTTAGAGGGGATATTAATTCTCGTAAAGATGTTACCTTTATTGAAGGAGGACTTATAAAGATACCTTTTGATATAAAGTATATAGGTCTTGGTATAGGATTACCTAAAAATACAATTTATGCTTGTATGGCAGAAACATTACTTTTGTGTTTAGAAAAAAGATTTGAAAAATTTTCTTTGGGAGATAATATAAATATAGAGAAGTTAGAAGAGATAGGTAGGTTATCCGAACGTTATGGATTTGAAGTGGTTTATCAATGAGAGTAAATTTATAGGAGGGAAAAATGGGGAGAGAAAATATTTTTGCCTTTCTTATTCATCCTCCGCAAGTAAAAGATGTAGAAAAGAAATATGTGTGGGTGAAATTTTTGCCAAAATTATTTGTTAAAAATACCCTTAAGATTTTAAATCCTCTTGTAGGTCCTCCAATCACAGGTTTTAAATTGCCTGGTGGGGAAGAGGTTAAGGGTAGAATAGTAATATGTCCCTTAACAGCTGAGCAGATGTTGAATTATCCTGAACTAGCACAAAAGAAAGTTTTAAAAACAGTTAAACT
>JAMWDA010000014.1 GCA_023818995.1 Candidatus Omnitrophota bacterium | reverse complement strand
CTCATAGATATTGGTTATAAAAATTTTTTATCTAACACACCATGGTTTGAAGAAAATAAATATTTTGTCACTGGTAAGGAAGCACATTTCCATTATTTAAAAGGTTATAAATTCTCTGTAGTTATCGGAGAAGATATTGAAGGAATAGATAGGAATCCGGGTTTAAAGGATTTAGATTTTATTATTAATATAGCAGCTAACCCATTTATTTTAGGGAGAATATCTTTGATAAAAAAGAAAATTTCTTATTTAGCGAAACGTAATAAATGTTTAATTTTATACTGCAATCTTGTCGGCGGACAAGATTCCCTCGTTTTTGATGGAACAAGCATGGTAGTCTCTTCCTTAGGTAAGGTATTAGGAGTGGCAAAAAGATTTAGAGAAGATCTTTTGATTTTTTCTTTGCCCAGTGAAAGTAGTAAAAACTATCCTTTAAGAGAAGAAAGAACATCAGCAATTTTTGATGCATTATGTTTAGGTATAAAAGATTATGTAAATAAAAACGCTTTTAATAAAGTTATATTAGGAGTAAGTGGAGGAATTGACTCGGCAGTAGTAGCCGCTCTGGCAGTTATAGCTTTGGGTAAGAATAAAGTTTATGGACTGATTATGCCTTCGCCATATACCAGCTCAGAAACTTTTTCTGATGCAAAAAAACTATGTTCTAACTTAGGTATAAACTTTTATGTTGTACCCATCGAGGAAATTTTTCACACTTACTTAAAATATCTAAAACCATTTTTTAAAAATTACCCTTTAGATATAACAGAAGAGAACATTCAGGCACGCATTCGTGGCAATATATTGATGGCATTTTCTAATAAGTTTGGGTATCTTGTTCTTAATACTGGTAACAAAAGTGAACTGGCTTGCGGTTATTGCACTCTTTACGGTGATATGGTAGGAGGTTTAGCGGTGTTAAGTGATATTACAAAAACAGAAGTTTATAGCTTAGCTAAACATATCAATAAGCTGAGAAAAAATTGGATACCAGTTTCTATAATCAAAAGACCACCTACTGCTGAATTGAAAGATGGTCAGAAAGATACCGATACATTACCTCCTTACGATATTCTTGATTATATATTGAAACTATACATTGATAAAAATTTATCTCTTCAGGAAATGAGAGAGAAAGGACTGAGTAAAGACATGTTGAGGAAGGTAATTAAGTTAGTAAGTAATAGTGAGTATAAACGTAGGCAGGCACCTTTAGGGATAAGAATTACTTCTCATTTTTTAAAGGAAGATATTAAGGTGCCAGTAACTAATAAATTTTTTTAAAAAGGGAAGGAGAAAAACAAATATTCCCTCTGAGCATTAAAATCAAGTTTTTTTTAAGTAAAGCATCTAAGTCAAAAGACGGTAAGATAAGTGATTCTTATGGCTATTGGTCTATAGAATTTTTTAAAAAGATCTTTTTAAACTTTAAAAAGTCTAAAAACTCATTATCTTAATCTTTCTTAATCATTTGGGAAAAAGTATACAATCTCTCTTCCCATTTCCAATTTAATAACATAAATTTCTGTAACCGCAATATAATAATGTCACCTATTTGCAAAGTAGAAATATTACTCCCGTCATTGCACCCGACGGGTGTATACCATAGAAGAAATTCTTTTAAAAGGTGACATTTTTATCTTGCAACAACAAGGAGAAATTTTTTCTTGAATTACTATAATTAAGCGCTATAATTTAAATTTAGGATGGTTAATGTTTAGTATTATAGTTTGTATAAAAAGGGGGGAGATATGAAGTACCCGCGTTTGGTTTTGGTGGTAGGGATTTTATTCTTAGGTGTGGTTTGGGTTTCTTTGATTAATACTCAGAGTTTAAGAAAACAAAGTTATGCTATAGAGTCTCTTAGAAGTGAACAGGAATTTATTAAGGCGAGATTGAATAGTATTAAAAATGATATGGAGGGTATGGGTAAACAATTTCAAGCAACTCTTAGTGAGTTTAAAAGTATACAGCAAGCGATGAATAGTATGAGTGCAAGAGATAATGATTTGTTAACGGGACTTGAGCGGATAAGAGAAAGGTTAGATAATTGGCAAATTATTTACGATGAGTTAGCCCAAAGAGTGGAGGATCTGAATAATAAGATAGTGCTTGTTAATAGAGAATCTCCCACGAATGTGCAATTAGGCGAAGTGCTTGTGAATAAAGATAGTATTGTTAAGAAAACTGAAGAGATTAAGAAGTAAACTTATATCTAAGTTTAGATAAAAAGCTAATTTTTTTAAATACTCATAGGTAGGTGTTCTTCCTTAGATGAAATACATTGTTATTGTTCCTGATGGAGCAAGCGATTATCCCATTGATTCTTTAGGTGGTAAAACTCCCTTGGAAGTTGCTGATATCCCTTTTATGAATTCTTTAGCAAAAGAAGGGATTGTAGGAAGAGTAAAAACTGTTCCTACAAGTTTTTCACCTTCCAGTGATGTAGCTAATCTTTCTCTTCTTGGTTATGAACCAGAAAAATATTATACCTCCCGTGGTCCTTTAGAAGCAGCTAATCTTAATATTGAGGTTGAGGATAATGATGTTGTTTTTCGCTGTAATCTTATTACCGAAAGCGATGGTAAATTATTTGATTATAGTGCCGGACATATAAGTGATAAAGAAGCTAAAATACTTATTGAAGAGCTTAATAAATATCTTGGTTCAGAAGAAATTAGATTTTATCCCGGTAAAAGTTATCGCCATATTATGGTTTATAAAAACTCTTTAGATTTGGGATTAGATAAGTTAATCTGTGTTCCTCCTCACGATATTATGGGAGAAAAAATTGTTAATAATTTGCCAAAAGGTAGAAATAGTAAGCTAATTACTAATTTGATGTTACGTTCTAAAGATATACTTAGTGGACATAGTATAAATAAGGTGAGGATAGATTTGAAGGAGAATCCTGCTAATATGATTTGGCTTTGGGGAGGGGGAAGAAAGCCACAAATGGAAAAGTTTAGTGATAAATTTGGAATAGAGGGAGCAGTGATTTCAGCAGTAGATTTGATCAAAGGGATAGGTAAAATAATTGGATTAAGAGTGGTGGAAGTAGAGGGTGCAACAGGTTATTACGATACGAATTATTTAGGGAAAGCATACTCCGCTTTAGAAGCTTTGGAAGATGTTGATTTCGTGTTTATTCATATAGAAGCTACCGATGAAGCTGGTCATAATCAGGATTTAAGAATGAAAATAACTTGTTTAGAAAGAATTGATAAATTAGTGGTAGGGACAATCGTAGAGAATTTGAAAAACAGAGACTACCGTATCTTAATTACTCCTGACCACCCTACTCCTATAATTAAAAGAACTCATACTAACGAACCAGTTCCTTTTCTTATCTGGGGAAAAGGAATAGGGAAAGGTAATTTTTCTTTTTACTGTGAGTCAGAGGCTCAAAATAGTTCTTTTTACTTTGAACGAGGCGTGGACCTTTTGAAATTTTTCTTAAAGAGATGAGTTTGTTTATCTTTATTTTAGTGCTATTTTTACTTTTATTAGGATATATTTTTTATGGCAAATTATTGTCTAATTTATTTGAGATAGATTATAATCGTTTAACGCCAGCAGTCACAAAAGAAGACGGTGTTGATTTTATCCCGGCAAAAAGCAGGATGGTAATTTTTGGACATCATTTCGCTTCTATTGCCGGAGCAGGCCCGATTGTTGGTCCGGTTTTTGCATACCTATATTGGGGGTGGGTGGGAGCTTTATTGTGGATTGTTTTAGGTTCTATATTTATGGGAGCTGTTCAGGATTTTTCTACCCTAATAGTTTCTCTTAGGGAAGGAGGTAGTAGCATTGCTGAAATCACGAGTAAATATATTTCTCCCAAAGCAAGAGTTATCTTTATAGTATTTGTTATTTTTTCTCTTATAATCGTTATCGCTGTATTTGCTGATATATGCGTTAAAAGCTTTATTAACGAGAGGGGAATAATTATCCCTTCTTTAGGACTTATCCCCGTAGCTATAATTGTAGGTTTACTTATGTACAATTTAAAATTTCATACATTCTTATCCACGTTTTTAGGATTAGCTATGCTCATAGGTCTGATTTTTTTAGGTAAATGCGCACCTTTACAATTAAATATAGTTAACCCCTATTTGTTTTGGATGATAGTTATTTTAACTTATGCTTTTTTTGCCTCAGTTATACCTGTAAATATTCTTCTACAACCGCGTGACTATATATCCAGTTTCCTTCTTTTCTTTTCTATTGCGGTAGCTTTTTTAGGGATAGTGATAAAACCTCTACCTATAGGTTCTGGATATTTTTTTAGGTTTTCTTCTCCTCAGGGCACAATTTTCCCTCTAATGTTTATTACGGTGGCTTGTGGTAGTATTTCGGGATTTCACTCTTTAGTTTCCAGTGGAACAACATCCAAACAGCTTTCCTCGGAGAAAGATGCTCTCTCGGTAGGCTATGGAGGAATGATTTTAGAAGCAATACTAGCCACTATTGCCTTATTATGTGTTGTTTTTGGTCTTAAGAGTACACCTCAAGATAAAACGCCAACTGAATTGTTTTCTTTAGGTTTCTCCCAAATAGTCTTCTTTTTAGGTGATTATGGGCAATTTATCGCTTTACTTATTTTGAATACCTTTATCCTTACAACTTTAGATACAGCTACACGTATTACTAGGCTTTTAACTGAGGAACTCTTGGGTATAAAGAATAAATATTTATCTACTTTGCTGATAATTTCGTTGGTAAGTTACTTTTGTTTAAAAGGAACTTGGCAGGTGCTTTGGCCTATTTTTGGAGCTAGTAACCAATTAGTCGCTGCGATAGCTTTACTCGTAGTAAGTGCTTACTTGATCAATAAAAAGAAATCTTTTAAAGTAACCTTAATTCCATCTCTCATAATGTTTGTAATTACTATTTCTGCGCTTTTTATAAAGATGGTTGGGTTTTTCAAAGAAAATAATTATCTTTTATCTTTTTTAAGTTTTATTCTGATTATTTTAGGATTATTTATTGTAGAGGAATTTAGGAGGTTAAAGAATTATGTCTCGTAGAATCACTGTGCAAAAGTTCGGTGGGTCATCTTTAGCTAATACGGATAGGATAAATAACGTTGCTGAAAGGGTTATCTCTTACGTTAAAAAAGGAGAGGAAGTAGTAGTTGTTGTTTCGGCAATGGGTGATACTACAGATGAACTTATTGAGCTTGCTAAAAAGATTAACCCTAACCCTTTAGAACGCGAGATAGATATGCTAATTTCTACAGGAGAACAGATATCCTCTGCTCTCTTAGCTATGGCTTTACATAAGAAAGGTTACGAAGCAATCTCTTTTACCGGATTACAGGTGGGAATAATCACTGATGGTTCTCATACACGTGCAAAGATTGTAAAAATTAACACGGGAAGAATTAGGGAAGAGCTAAAGAAAGGTAAGATAGTAATTGTTGCTGGTTTTCAAGGAGTAAATCGTAAAAAAGATATAACTACTTTAGGTAGAGGTGGTTCTGACCTGACAGCTATTGCCTTAGCTTATGCTTTAGATGCTAAAATATGTGAAATCTATACAGATGTTAATGGTATATACACTGCTGACCCAAGGATTGTTCCTGAGGCAAAGAAGTTAAAATCCATCACTTACGATGAAATTTTAGAGATGGCATCTTTAGGAGCGCAAGTAATGCAAGCAAGGTCAATAGAAGTGGCTAAAAAATTTAATGTGCCCATACATGTTAGGTCTTCTTTTTCAAATGAGGAGGGAACGATGATAGTGAGTAAAACTAAAAGATTAGAAGAAGCAGTTATTACGGGTATAACGCTGAGTAGGAATGAAGCAAAGATAACTATTAGAGATGTTCCTGATAAGCCTGGTATTGCTGCTAAGATATTTGGTAAAATTTCTGATGAAGGAATAAACGTAGATATGATCGTTCAGAATGTTTCTAAGATTGGTACTACTGATTTATCTTTTACCATAGCGAATTCAGATTTATCTAAAGCTATAAAGTTAGCAAGCGAGGTTTCTAAAGATATTAATGCCGGAGAAGTTAGTGCTGATGAAGATATTGCCAGAGTTTCTGTTGTTGGGGTGGGGATGAGGACTTATCCGGGTATTGCTGCCGGAGTTTTTAAAGCTTTAGCAGAAAAGAAGATAAATATAGAGATGATTTCTACTTCTGATATAAGTATTTCCTGTATAGTTAAAAAGAATTTGGGAGAAGAAGCGGTAAAGGCAATTCATAAAAAGTTTAAACTTGATAAGATAAACTCATAAATTATAAAAACCGGCTAGTAAAGAGAGAAACTTATTGAAATTCATTAAAATTTATTTGTAGGGAGGTTTGTTTAGAATTTCTCACTTAATGCAAGAAGGAGATTATTTATGAGATTAGAGATTTACGATACTACCTTAAGAGATGGTTCACAGACAGAGGGTATCTCTTATACCGTTAAAGATAAAATTATGATCGCTCAACGTTTAGATAATTTTGGTATACACTACATTGAGGGAGGATGGCCATACTCTAACCCCAAGGATAGAGAGCTATTTACTTATTTAAAGAAGCACCCTTTAAAAAAAGCAAAACTTGTTCCTTTCGGTTCAACTGCTCACCCTTCAAATCCCATACATAAGGACGGCAATTTAATTAGCTTACTTAAAGTAGATACAGAATATGTTACTATTTTTGGAAAATCTTGGGATCTACATGTAAAAGAAGCATTGAAAGTTAGTTTAGATGATAATTTAAAGCTAATTGATAATAGTATAAGTTTTCTTAAAAAAAGGGGTAAAAGAGTATTTTACGATGCTGAGCATTTTTTTGATGGTTATAAGCATAATAAGGAGTACGCTTTAAAAACTATTCGTTCGGCAATTGATGCTGGTTGTGAGTTGGTTGTTTTCTGTGATACCAATGGCGGGAGGTTGCCATGGGAGATAGAGAGTATAGTAAGAGAAGTGAAAGAAGTTTTGGGAATAAAAAGTTTTGGTATCCACTGTCATAACGATTTAGGATTAGCAATAGTTAATTCCTTGATTTCCGTAAATGAGGGGTGTATTCATATTCAAGGAACGATTAACGGCTACGGTGAACGTTGTGGTAACGCAGATATAATTCCTATTATAGCTATTCTTCAACTTAAAATGAATTACGAGGTCGTTTCTACCCAGAAATTAGAGGAACTAACAGAGTTATCTTACTTTGTTAGTGAAATAAGCAACGTAGCTCATCATAACAATTACCCTTTTGTAGTTAAATCAGCATTCGCTCATAAAGGAGGAGTTCATATTTACGCAGTTCTCAAAAATCCTATCTGTTACGAACATATTGACCCACGTTTAGTTGGTAACAGAAGAAGATTTTTAGTGTCCGAGTTAGCAGGTAAATCTACATTGGTAATGAAAGCAAAAGAATTAGATTTTGAATTAGATAAGAGATCACCCAAGGTAAAGAATCTTCATAAATTACTTCAGAAGTTAGAGAAGGAAGGTTATCAATTTGAAGATGCTGAAGCTTCATTTAAATTGCTTTTACAGAGAGAATTAAAGAAATATAAGAATTTTTTTGAACTATTAGGTTTCAGGGTCATTGTAGAAAAAAGAGAGGATGAACGTCTCATATCCGAAGCAACGGTTAAGCTGAAAGTAAAAGATAAATTAGAACATACTGCTAGCGAAGGTGACGGTCCTGTTAATGCTTTAGATAATGCTTTAAGAAAGGCCCTTTTGAGTATATATCCCCAATTATCCAATATTCACCTTACGGATTTCAAAGTAAGAGTTTTAGATGAAAAAAGAGGCACAGCCGCTAAAGTGAGAGTTCTTATTCAATTACAGGACGATACTGATAGTTGGACAACTATAGGTGTCTCAGAGAATATAATCGAAGCTTCTTATAAAGCTTTGGTTGACGCTATTGAATATAAGTTATTGAAAGATAATAAATAAAGAGTAAATTTAAGGAGATTGATTATGGAGTGGGTATATTTAACTAAAGAAGGATATGATAGGTTAGTTAAGGAGTTAGAGTATTTGAAGAATGTTAAAAGAAAAGAGATAGCTAAAGCCTTGGAGCATGCGCGTTCTTTAGGAGATTTACGAGAAAATGCTGAGTATTCAGCAGCAAAAGAAGCTTTATCCGCTAATGAAAAGAGAATACAAGAGTTAGAAGAGAAATTAAGTAGAGTTCAGATTATAGACGATTCTCAGAGTAAAGATAATAAAATTCGTATCGGTTCAAAAGTAAAACTTTTGGATTTAGATACAGAAGAAACTATAGGTTACACTCTTGTAGGAGCTGATGAAGCTAACCCCCTAGAAGGATTGATTTCTATAACTTCTCCCGTAGGTAAAGCTCTTTTAACTCACACGGTAGGCGATATTGTAGAAATTAAAGTGCCTGCCGGTCTTCTTAAGTACAAAATATTGGAAATTAATTAACGATTTAATCTACAGGAACAAATTCTTCTATAACCGTTTTGAAAGTTTTTACAATAAAGGGGTCAAAGTGTGTTCCACTTTCTTCTTCAATTATTTTTACTGCTTCAGAGAAAGTATAGGCTTTCCTATAAGGTCTATGGGAGATTAGAGCTTGAAAGCTATCAGCGATTGCTACAATCTTAGCTTCTAAAGGTATCTCGTTGTTCTTTAGACCATAAGGGTAACCATTGCCATCAAACTGTTCGTGGTGGTAAAGAATAGCAGGAATTATTGCCTTTAGTTCATGTATGGGTCTTATTATTTCTGCACCAATTATAGGGTGCTTTTTAATTTCCTCAAACTCTTCTTTGGTAAGCTTTCCTGGTTTCTTAAGTATACTTTCTGATATACCTACTTTACCTAAATCATGTAGATAGGAGGCGTACTTTATTACCTCTAATTGTTGAGAGGATAGTTTTAATTTTTCACCTATGCTTAAAGCTATTTCGGAAGTTTTTTCTGTATGTTGAGCAGTGTAGAGGTCTTTAGCTTTTATAGTATTAGCAAAAGCTATTATGGATTCTATAACGGTTTTTCCTAACATAGATGTTAAAATTTCTACTTTATTTTTTAAATCTTCTACGTTGTAGGAATCGATTAGTTGGGTTTCTTTAATTTTCTTTAGTTTTTCTAAAGTAAATATTTCTCCCTTGTTTTCTTTTGAGGCATTTAAACAGTTGTCTAACAAAGAGAGAAGGATTATTTCCGATTCTCCATCTTGGGGAAAAGTAACTAAACCCATACTTACCTGCAAAGATATCCGTTTATTATCTTCCCCAAAATAAGATGTAATTAAATTTCTTTTTATCCTCTGAGCTAAAATTAGCGCTCCTATTTTATCCGTGCAGTTAAGTATTATCCCAAATTCATCGTCTTCCAGACGAGATACTATATCGGAAGCTCTTACCATACTTTTTAAGAATTTGGCAAAATCTTTTAATATACTATCTCCCTCTAAAACTCCATAGATTGTGTTTATGTTCTTAAAAAGTTCAATATCTAATTTTATAATAGATAGAGGCAAATTGCTCCTTAGAGATTGGTGGAGGTCTTCCTTAATTCTTCTTATGAAATAGTTATAATTGTAGCAACCAGTGATATTGTCTATGAGAGAATAGGAAAGAAACTTATCTTCTGTTTTTTTTAGTTTTACGCTTAATTTTCTAACTTTACTTTTTAGATAAGTTACCCAGAAAATTAGACAAACGCATAAAAGAATTAATAAAAGTAAATTATATAGGTAGGATAAATTACTCATTAGATTAATTTATATCTTACAATATAAATATACAACATTTTCTTAATAAAATCCAACATTTTTATTATCTCTTGGCAATTTAGGTAAATTGTTTAAAATATTGTAAGTAGATACATAGAGATTTGTCTTTAAATTTGATATTTCCAATGAGAGGAAAGATTAAATAAGCAGTTTATTAGATTATCCAATTTTGGCACATATTTTTCCAATGCTCAATCCAATCATTTTTATTTTGCTGGTAAAATTTTTTCTGGGGAGCGATAATGTTCGGCTTAGCTATTATGCTTGTGAGTATGTAGGTTGGGCAGAGGATTTATGCTTCTATGTCAGAAAAAGTAGAGTTTTTGGGTAGGGATAGTAAATTTTATTTTTTATACCCCTGCTAATTTTGTGCTTAATTTCCAAATTCTTTCTCTCTAAAATTAATCCTGACTTTATTATCTTTGAACTTATGAAAATAAAGTTGCCACAAGGTATCTTAGGTAGGGATATGCAGCGTATACACTTTTATTTTTGGTAGCGTAGGTTTGTTGATTGTATATCTTAATAATATTTTTATACCAGCGATATCACTTAGTACAATTTTATTTATTTTAGTCCCCAGTTGAGATATAATTTTAGAAAAAATAAGCAGTAGATTCTTAGCAAGATTGAACGAAAATTCAAAGCAAGATAATTATGGTAAAATTTAATGGGAAAGTAGCAGTTTTAAAAGTAGATGATTATAGAGAAGAAATAATAATTAGTAAAGTAAAAGAGGCTTTAGATAATTATTTTTCTTTTAAAGAATTATCTCCTAAAAATAAAATTCTTCTTAAACCAAATCTTCTTTTACCCATTAATTTTGAGAGAGCAGTAACTACTCATCCTGTTTTTGTAGAGGCTATAGGTAAGATTTTTAAAGATAAAGGTTTTGATGTTTATATAGCTGATAACCCATCTTCTTTTTTAGATAGAGAGAGCGTTACTTACGTTTATAGGGAGTGCGGAATAGAAAATATTGCTAAACGTAACGATTTTACTATGTTGTATCCCGATAATAGTATAGAAGTGGAAGGAGTGCCTTTTTCTTGGTGGATAAACGATTTTATAATAATTAATCTTCCTAAAGTAAAAACACACAGCTTATTTACCCTTACCTGTGCAACTAAGAACCTATACGGTTGTATCCCGGGATTATACAAAAGTTATCTTCATAAGCTTTATCCTAAACCAAGTCAACTTGTAGAGTTTATTATAAAGTTACCTTTTATAGTAAAACCTTATTTAAATATTGCCGATGGGATAATCTCTCTGGAAGGTGAAGGACCGGCTTCTTCAGGTTTACCTAAAAAAACAGGATTTATCGTTATAGGTGATGATGTTTTTTATACAGATTACGTTATCTCAGAGATTTTAGGTGTGCCTAAATATAAAAATATTCTCATAAGAAAAGTTTTAGAGAAAGGTATTTTAAATTTAGAGAGATTAGAGTTATTCTCGGAATATCCCAATTATCCTATTGTGGATAATTTTAAATTACCAGCTTATAATTTACTTGACCATATTCCCTTGCATTTTTTAAAATTAATGAGTTTTCTATTTCAATTTATGCCAAAAATAGATAAAATAAGATGTAAAGCTTGTGAAAAATGTTTAGCTATTTGTCCCAAGGGTGCTATAAAAAATATAGAGGGGAGAATCTTTATAGATTATTCTCAATGTATTCTCTGTATGTGTTGTAAAGAGGTATGCAGATTTGATGCGATTAAAGTGAAGAAAAGTTTTTTATTAAGGATGTGGAATAAATTGGGTAAGATTTTAAATAAATGAGAGGAGCAATTTATTTTAAAAATAATCGTTTATTCTATTTAGACCAAACAAAATTACCTGCAAAAGAAATCTATAGAGAATGTCGCAATCTTAAAGATGGATTTAAAGCAATAAGGTATTTACAGATAAGAGGAGCTCCCTTAATCGGTGTGTTTTCTGCTTACTGTGTTTATATAGCGGTAAAGGATCTTCCCGATTATCATAAAGATAAGTTTCTAAAATATTTAGATAAGGTAGTAGATTTTTTAAAGAGCGCTCGCCCAACAGCAGTAAATCTTAGCTGGGCAGTAGAGAGAATAAGAAATAAGGTTAAAGGAGAGCTTACAAGTTCGGTTAAAGTATTAAAAAAGATCATTTTAGAGGAGGCTAAGAGAATTCATAATGAGGATATAAAGTTATGTTTAAGAATGGCAGAGGAAGGAGTAAAACTTATAAATAGTGGTGATAGAATTCTTACTCATTGCAATACCGGTTTTTTAGCTACCTCTGGGGAGGGAACAGCTTTAGGAGTAATTTATAAAGCAGAGGAAGTTTATAAAAATATAAAAGTCTTCGTTGATGAAACAAGACCTCTTCTTCAAGGAGCCCGTCTTACTGCCTGGGAACTTTGTAAAAGAAAGGTCTCTGCCACCCTTATAACCGATAATATGGGTGGTTACCTTATGAAACAGGGAATGATAGACAAAGTATTTGTAGGAGCTGACCGCATAACCTTACAAGGGGATGTGGCTAATAAAATTGGTACTTACAGTGTAGCAGTATTAGCTAATTACCATAAAATTCCTTTCTACGTGGTTGCGCCTTTTAGTAGTTTTGATTTAACCCTAGATAAAGGTGAGGATATACCCATTGAAGAAAGGAGTCCTTGGGAAGTAAAGTGTATAGATAGAAAATTAATTGCTCCCAAGAGTATAAATGTTTACAATCCTGCCTTTGATGTTACTCCCCATCATTTAATTACAGCGATAGTAACTGATAGGGGGATAATCTATCCGCCTTTCAAGAAAAATATAAAAATGATTATCTCTTATGAGTAATTCTAAATACTATAAGGTTGTAAAGAAAAGTAAATTTTCTGAACTTTCTTGGATTGATTTCTTAAAAAAAACAATAAAGAAAAATCCAAAAGTTATCGTCTCTATCGGTGATGATTGTGCGGTAGTTAAGGGAGAGAAAAAAACTTATATTCTAACCAGCGATTTATCTATTGAAGAGGTTCATTTCTCTTTGGTTAAGAGTGATTATAGAACGATTGGAAAGAGAGCAGTAGCAAGAGCATTTTCCGATATCGCTGCTTGTGCTGGTAGCCCTGAGTTTGTGGGGGTATCTATTGGTTTACCTAAGTATGTAACTAATAGAGCATTGAAGAGATTATGGGAAGGAATTATTTTTATGTGTAGTAAGTATAAGGCAAGTGTTGTGGGAGGAGATACCGCTCGTTCTGATAAATTATTTTTAGATATCTGGGTAGTGGGTAATGCTAATAAGGTCGTGCTACGTAGGGGAGCTAAGGAAGGAGATTATATTTTTGTTTCTGGTGTATTGGGTAAATTAAAGTTTAACGAGGTATTTTATCCTAAGATAGATGAGGCTAAAGAATTGGCTAACAAATATAAAATAAATTCTATGATCGATATATCCGATGGGTTCATTATAGACCTTTTCAGGATTTTGAAAGAAAGTAATAAAGGAGCAATTCTTTGGAAGAATATGATTCCCATTTACAAAGGTATAAACGATATATTTCGGGGAGAGGATTACGAACTTATTTTTACTGTAGATAAAGAGGAGAAAAAAATAAATGAACTAATTGGTAGGTTTTATTTAGTGGGTATAGTTAAAGATAGTAAATTTGGATACTGGATGGAGGAGGGTGAGGTAAAAAGAAGAGTAGAAGTAAAAGGGTTCTTACATTTTTGATATGGTGTTATTTAGTGATTCCGTGAATAAAACAAAGATGATTGGTAAAAAGTTTGCTTCCCTACTTAATAAGGGAGACGTGGTGCTCTTGGGAGGTGAGTTAGGTGTAGGTAAGACTGTTTTTATAAAGGGCATTTTAGAAGGTTTTAATTTCCCTTCCCATGAGGTTATTAGTCCATCTTTTACTCTCATTAGAGAATACCGTATTAAGAATTTTCCTATATACCATATAGACCTTTATCGTATAAGAGTTAAAGAGGAGTTGATAAACTTGGGTTATGAGGATTATTTTTATAGCCCTCAAGGCATAACTTTGATAGAGTGGGGAGATAGGGTGGAGGATATTTTGAATATTTACATTAAAGTAGAGCTTTCTTTTGTTAATGAGATGAAGAGAAAAATTAGTATTGTAACTAAAGGTTACTCCCATGAAAAAAATTTACTCTTAGATAGTTTGAGGATATGAATTTGTTAGGGATAGATACCTCTACAGAAAATGTTTCTTTAGCAATGATGGTTGATAACAAAATAATTTTGGATTTCAATCGTTATCAGCCATACGGCGCATCTAAGGCAATAGTTTATATTAAAAAATTTTTAGATAAGTCATCTATCAACCTTGATATTTTTGATGTTTTCGTTTTAGGAGCAGGACCTGGTTCTTTCACCGGCTTACGCATATCTTTTAGTTTAATTAAAGCATTTAGTTTAGCTTTGAATAAGCCGGTAGTTAAATTAGGTAGTTTTTACTCCTATGCTTCCCAAGTTAAACATAATACTTCTAAGATAGCTATAGTCACAGATGCTAAACGAGAGATGGTATATGCCACAACTATGAGGATTAAAAATGGTATTATCAAGAGAGAAAGAAAGGAGGCACTATACTCGTTGAAAGATTTTATGAAGAGATATAGAGATTATTTATTTGTTACTAACAACGAATATTTAAGGGAGAAATGTAAGAGTTACGGCGTTAATATTTATCCTAAGAATGTTTGGCCAAATGCTAAGGAACTATTGCTTATGGTGAAGGAGTCATCTCCACTAAATTTTACTCCTCTTAATAAAATGGAGCCGATATACGTTTATCCTAATGACTGTCAGGTGAGGGTTTAGGGTAAGAATTATATTGGTAATGTAGATTTTTTTAGAGTTGATGGTATAATTGTAGGAATTAAATTTAAAAATAAAAGGTTGATTTTGGGCCACTAGCTCAACTGGCAGAGCAGGGGACTCTTAATCCCAAGGTTGAAGGTTCAAGTCCTTCGTGGCCCAGTTTAGATTTGCCATGATAAAGAATAAATACGAACTTTTAGAACATACAGCAGATATAGGTATAAGAGTTAAAGGTAAAGATTTAAAAGAGATTTTTATAAATAGCGCTTTGGCAATGTTTGATATCATTGCCCAAAGAAAATCAGAGATTAATGAGATAGAATCAAGTCTACCCCATATCATTAAGGAACAATCAGATGATTGGGAGCAGTTATTTGTTAACTGGTTAAATGAGTTACTATCTTTATCCGCTACCAAAGATTTAATCTTTTATGATTTTGAAATAGAAAAATTAGATGGAAAAAATTTAGAAGCTAAAGTTTGGGGCGAGGATATAAGAAACTATAATGTAAATACAGAAATCAAAGCTGCTACCTATCATCAATTAAAGATAGAAAATAAGGGTCTTTATTGGGAGGCGGAGGTGATTTTTGATGTCTGATATTTGGGGAGGTCCATTAGAGAAAATAGATGATTATCGGTGGCGTATCCCTAAAAGTTATAAACCGGGAATGCGTGTAGATGGTATTATCTATGCTGATGAAAGACTTTTAAGAGATATCCGTCAAGATAAAGCACCTGAGCAAGTAGCTAATGTAGCATTCTTACCGCAAATTGTAAAAGCATCTTTAGCTATGCCTGATATCCATTGGGGTTATGGTCCTTCTATTGGAGCAGTTTTTGCTACGGATATTGATTCAGGAGGAGTTATTACTCCTGCCGGGGTTGGTTTTGATATAAATTGCGGAGTTAGATTGTTAAAGACGAATTTTCAGTATGAGGAGATAAAACACAAAATAAAAGATTTAATCTACGTTCTTTTTGATATGGTTCCTGCCGGTGTGGGTTCTAAGGGTGATATAAGGATATCGGAAAGAGAAGAAAGAGAGATTTTAATTAAAGGAGCAAGGTGGGCAGTAGAGAAAGGTTATGGCATAGAGGAGGATTTAGAGTGTACCGAAGAATACGGAGCAATGGAAGGAGCTGATCCAAGTACAGTTTCTCAACGTGCTTACGAAAGGGGTAAAGCACAATCAGGGACTTTAGGGTCAGGGAATCATTTTTTAGAGATTCAAATGATTGATCAACTCTATGACCGCAACTTATGCTCCCAATTTGGATTAACCTTGGGCCAGATTATGGTGATGATTCATTCTGGTTCACGTGGTTTTGGTTATCAGATCTGTGATGATTATACACGTAGTATGATACAGTGTTTAAGTAAGTATAATATTAAGGTTCCCGATAGGCAACTTGCCTGTGCACCATTTAATTCACCTGAAGGTAAAGCATATTTTTCTGCTATGAAATGTGCAGCCAATTATGCTTGGAACAATCGTCAATGTTTAATGTATTTGGTTCGTAAAGGTTTTGAAAAAGTTTTTGGAATGGGGTGGCAGAAGATGGGAATGTATTTAATTTACGATGTTGCTCATAATATCGCTAAGGTAGAAAAACATACAGTAGATGGTAAGAAACTTACTTTATGCGTTCATAGGAAAGGAGCTACGCGTGCTTTTGGTCCAAATAGTCCCGAGTTACCTAATCGTTATAAAAATACCGCTCAACCAGTAATAATTCCTGGAGATATGGGAAGAAACTCTTACCTTTTAGTAGGAACACAGAAAGCGATGGAAGAAACTTTTGGTAGCACCTGTCACGGAGCAGGAAGAGTAAAATCTCGCACTACTGCTATGAAATCTATAGATGTAAATCAACTTTTAAGGGAACTTGATTCTAAAGGGATAATAGTTAAAGCTTCGGGTAAAGGAACTATTGTAGAAGAAGCCCCTCAAGCTTATAAAGATGTAAACGAAGTAGTGGATGTTGTTCATAAGGCAGGTATTTCTAACCGAGTTTGTAGAATGAAGCCGTTAGGAGTTATAAAGGGATAGATGTAGAAATAGTTAGTGAAAAAATTTACTCACTTAAACCTTATTTCAATATTTCTTTTTATCCTCTCTTTTTCTTTTCTCTTCCTTTTTGAGGGTCCATTTTATACAGGCATAAATAGATTGAAAGATATATCTCTATTAGTTCCTTCGGATTTGTTGATAGATGATTCTTGGTATGGTGTGTATTTTTCTGGCAAATACATTGGTTACTCTCACTCCTTTATGAAAGTTAAAGAAGAAGATTTAGGAGGGTATATTATAAATAACGATACTATCTTGGATATACCTATATTAGGTAGGGTAGAAAGAATTAGTTTACGTAGCGAGATTTACTTAAATAGAAGTTACTCTTTGGAATCAGCCTCTATGAGATTAAATTCTTCTAATTACTTTCTAAAAGGGGCCCTTAACTATAAGGGAAAGAATAAATTTTATCTTTCTTTGGTTAGTAATACTCAGAGTATAGATAA
>JAMWDA010000183.1 GCA_023818995.1 Candidatus Omnitrophota bacterium | reverse complement strand
GTGCCTCTTGCTCTCCGAACCGCCCACTCGGAAACCTCAGTAGTATTTGAATAATTACAAATACCTGCATCAATACCATTTCCTCCACTTATAGTGAAACCATAAGGTGGATTAGTCGTCCCTATACCTACCCTTCCGTCATTAGTAATACGCATACGTTCTACTCCTGTAACACTCCCATCGGGAATAGTGAAAAACTGTGTGCGCGTAGGTATATCATTAAGCCCAGTAGGACCATCTACTGCTACCATCATAACAGTTGTTCCCCTAAAAGCACTACCATCGAACCCCAAAACACTAAAAGCTCCTAAAAGATCATTGTTTTCAACTTTCAAAGGAGAAGCCTCTGTGCCTCTTGCTCTCCGAACCGCCCACTCGGAAACCTCAGTAGAAATATTTGAATAATTACAAATACCTGCATCAATACCATTTCCTCCACTTATAGTGAAACCATAAGGTGGATTAGTCGTCCCTATACCTACGTTTCCCCTAATCCATACATCACCGGGATTATTAGGAACATCGGTGATATTTATGGTGCCATCGTTATTATTATCTCCTACTCCTAAAGATTGTGCTTCTAATCTGTTATAAACTCCTAAAGGGGCAGGATAATATGTAGTAAGGGTTATTGATTCCTGAGCAAATGCACAAGAAACACAAATAGATAAAAATACCAATACTTTTTTAAAAAACATACCTACCTCCTCGTTTAAATTACTTCCTCCTCCTAGTTTAAATTACTTACCTTTTAGCCAAACTTATCAATTCGTATATTAAATTGTTACCTAAAAGTTCACCTAATCTTCCTCTTTTTGCTTCGTTTTCTCCAAAAATAATCGTATCATCTTTAAAATTTTTTAAATAAACTAATAAAGGGACTGGGTCAGCAGTATGAGCTTTTAGTTTACATACAGTAGAATGGTCACTGGTTACACAGATAAGATAATCATCCTTATTTATAGAAGATAGAAGATTGCCAAAAAAATACTTATCAACTAACTCTATACACTCCTTCTTTTTATTAAAATTACCATCATGAGCAGGCTCATCAGGACCTTTTATATGTATATAAAGAGCATCAAATTCTTTAATTTTTTCTTTTGCTAAATTTGCCCACAGGGTATAATCCTTCTGTAATGAACCCGATGGTAAAGGAACATCTATTACCTTCATCCCACAAAGTAAAGCAATACCTTTTTCTACAGGCATTTGAACGAAACAACCAAAATTTAAACCGGTTATTTCCTCTATAGGTTTAAACTTTGGTAATCTATCGCCGGCATCTCTTGAAAGTATAATGTTAGCGGGAAGTTTACCCTCATTTTCTCTTTTTTTATTTATCTGGCTATTTTCAAGAACATTACGAGATTTATTAGTAAATTCATTAAGAAGTTGTGATGAAGTTATTGCTCTATGGTCGTTCTCGTAACCAGGCATTGGTTTAGCCTCTAATAAATATGGCTCAAATTTTTCTAATGCTACCCCAAATACTCCTTCTCTTCCATAAGCAGGGTCAGTATTAGTTATCCAACCACTCAAATTTCCACCTTTTCTTATTACTAAAACCCCTCTATGACCAATTGTGCTTTTAAATTCAAATTCTGTGCTCTCACTAAGTTTTACCTTTTCATTGATCTCCTTAGCTAAAGCTTTAGCTTCCTCACTAGTAAGGTTCCTACCCACCCTTCGGTCAATTATCTTAGATGAATTAGCCTCTATAACGGCAAAATTAACTCTTAAAGCTAAATCCCCATCGTTTACTTTTAAACCCTCAGCAAAACTCTCTAAAGGACCTCTACCCGTATAAAGTTTATGAGCATCGTAACCTAAAAGAGAGATTACCGCTATATCGGATTCAGGAGCGATATTTTTAGCTACAGGATAAACTAATCCCTGTGCTCCTTCTTTAGCTAAAGAATCCATATAAGGCTTATGGGCTGATTCTAAAGGAGTCTTACCACCCAATTCCTCCAAAGGCAGGTCTCCTAATCCATCAAGAATAATGTAAAGTATCTTCTTCATCTTTCCTCCTCAACATTTAGAATAACCACATACATCACAGAGAACACAACCCTCCTGATGACGTAAAGCAAAACCACACTCAGGACAGACTCCTACGATATTATGGAGAGGCTCGTTAGAATCTTTCTTTATAACAGAAACTTTCTCTTTTATCGGTTGTTTGAATTTCACCTCTAAGAGTTCCTTCTGGTCAACTGCTCTCTTCTCTAAAACTCTTGAGATAGCATCGGCACAAGAAAATATCTTACCGCCGTTAGCCCAACTCGGTGAAGGACAACGTATACCTTTAAGTTGTTCCACAATAACTTTTAAATCTATACCTCCTCGTAGAGCTAAAGAGATTAACCTACCTATTGCCTCTAATTGAGAAGCAGCGCATCCACCGGCTTTTCCCATTTGAGTAAAAACCTCAAAGAATTTACCTTCCTCATCTTGATTCACGGTAATGTAAAGATTACCGCAACCTGTGGTAACCTTAGTGGTTGTGCCTACAATAACCTCTAACCTTGGCTTAGGAAAAGTAACCACACCTTTACTTTTTTCTTTCGTTCTATCCTTGGTATCTTTTTCTTTATTTTGAATAAGCACCTGTTCTGACCTACTACCATCTCTATAAACTGTAATACCTTTACAACCTAACTTAAAAGCTAAAATATAAGCTTCTTTTACATCGTCTACAGAAGCAGAATTAGGTAAATTAATCGTCTTAGAAACAGCATTATCGGTAAATTCCTGGAAAGCAGCCTGCATTTTTATATGCCATATTGGCTCTATCTCTAAAGCAGTAACGAATACTCTTTTAATATCCGATGGTATACCTTCTATACTCTGAATACTTTCACCTTTAGCTAATCTCTCTATAAGTTGAGAGGAGTAAAAACCTCTTTTCTTAGCTATGTACTCAAATGATGGGTCAACTTCTATTAACTTTTCTCCCTCTAAAACATTCCTAAAATAGCACAAGGCATAAA
>JAMWDA010000182.1 GCA_023818995.1 Candidatus Omnitrophota bacterium | reverse complement strand
TTTTCTGCAAGAGCCCTCTCAAGCGGAGTTGAGTATTCTGTAGGAGCATATAGAAAGTTTGCCGAAGAGGTAAAAAATATAACTGAAAGAACAGGAATGGCAGCAGAAACAGCCTCAAAATTCGTTACCCAAGCTGAGTATGTTGGAATAAGTACAGAGCTTATTACTCATTCTTTGACATATTTAAGCAAAGTGATGGTAAATGCTGTAAGTGGGAATAAAGAAGCAAGTGAAGCTTTTGAGAGATTTGGAATAGTAATTAAAGATACAGAAGGAAAGCTTCTACCAATTGAAACTGTTATTGAGAATATAAGAAAAAGAGCAAGAGAATTAGGAGATGCTTCGGTAACGACTGCAATGGAGATGGCGTTTTTTGGAAGGAGTGGTGCTGAGTTACATAATTATCTTACTCTTACCGAAAAAGAAATGAATGAAGTTAGTAAAACCGCAAAAAGTTTAGGTTTAATCCTTGATAGTCTAACTCTTGACAAAATTGAGAAACAGCAACGAAGTTTAAATAATTTAAAGTTAATATGGAGTTCTATTGGAAAAACTTTATATGAAGACTTTATGCCTGCGATTATAACTGTCACTTATTGGTTTGAAAAGTCATATAGTTGGATACGAGATATAGCGTCTATTTCATTAACTTGGTTAGGAAGAGATGAAAGAATGGAAGAACAGGAGTTAAGAGTTGCAGAAGCTGCAAAAAAGGCAGGTTTTGACATAAACAAAGCAGTTGAAGATTTTAGAAAACACACAATAGTTGTAGAAGAGTATAATAAAAAGATGGCAGAAGCAGGTGAAAAAGGGCATAGAGTAGGAGAAGAAGTAAAAAAGACGGCAGAACAGATAAAAAAAGAACAAGAGGAATTTAAGAAAGCTTCAGCAGAAATTGCTAAACATTATACCCAAAAATGGGCATTGATAACTAAAGATATAAGTTATTTAAAGATGGCAAAAGACCAATCTTTAAAAATTGAGGTAAAGTATTGGTCTGATGTGTTAGAACACGAGGTATTATCTTCTGATACTGTGCTTGAGATTAGAGAAAAACTTTTAAATGCGCAAGCAGAATTATGGAAATTAGGGTGGGAAGCAATGGTAGTTGAAGAAGAAAATAAATTAAACGATATTAAAATCTATTTTAAGTCGAGTATTGATAATATGGCGTCTGAATGGTCGTCTACGATAGCAATTTGGATGCAAGGCGGGACATCTTTTAAAGATTTTATGCAATCAATAATGGATGCTATATTGCATTCTTGGATAAAAATGGTAGCGGATATGGTAGCAGAATGGATGAAAGTTCAAGCTTTAAAGATTGCTGGCGGTGTTTTAGGTTTTTTGGGTTTACAAAGTGGAGGAGAGTTTATTGCTACAAGACCAACTCCTATAATAGTTGGCGAAGGCTCAAGACCAGAGTTGGTTACAGTTAGACCTTTAACTGGCGGAAATACTGTAAATAATATGAGTAGAAATTTTACAAATAATATCTATTTAACAGTTGAAAAAATAGATAGTTCGATTGATATTAAGAATTTAGTTAGAAGTATAAGTTATGAATTAGAATTAAGGCAAAAAACGCAGGTGTTATAATGGATTGGATAGTATTCAAGTTTGGGAATTATATTTTTAAAAGACCTCAAGTTTTAAGTGAAAACATTCCTTCTCGAATACAGCAGACTGCTATACCAAGAAGAGATGGAACTGTTATAGTTTCTCCTATTGTCCTTGAAAGTAAGATAATTCAGGTTCAGGAAATACTGGTTGGAGATAGTATAGATAACCTTGATACACAGAAGAAAGAATTGATATTAGAGCTTGAAAATGGCGAAAATAAACTTTGGTTCAGAAATTCACGATATATAAACTGCGTTAAACAGAATGCTACTTTTGATTATGAGCGTGGAACAGGTGGAAAAGTATTAAGAGTAACAATTGATTTTCTTGCAGTTGACCCTTTTGTTTATGATGGAACAGAAACCATTATAGACCAAAATATAGAAACCAGCCCGCAAGATATTATTGTATTTAATAATGGAGATGCGCAAGCAAAGCCGTATATTAAGATAGTAGCAGGGGAAGATATTGAATTACTAACAATTATCAATCTTGTTAATTCTCTTACTTTTACTTATTCATCGCTTATAGATGGCGATATTCTTGAAGTTGATACATTTAAAATGGATGTTTTGCTTAATTCTTTAAGAAATTTCTCTTTATTTAACGGAAATTTCATTAAATTAAATTCTGGTCCAAATACGATAAGAGTTATTGGGACTACAGAGTCGACTTTTCAAATTAAGTTTAGAGGGACATATTATAGTTTATGATAGATTATAAAATTGAGTTTTATGATAAATTTTTAATGTTAAGAAGAATTATAAACAAAGAAAGTTCGATAAATTTCGAGTGGGCAAAAAATGCTGGTTGTGGCAGGTTTAGTTTGATTTTAGCCAGAAAATTCGATGATTATGAGGATGTTGTAGATTTTAATAATATGGTAAAAATATATGTAAATGATGAGCTTTGGTATACTGGTTTTATTGAGAATTTTACGCCGTCGCTTTCAACTGAAGAACAGGTGAATATAGTGGGAGTGGGATATATTGAACAATTAAATTGGTCGGATACAACTTGGGTTTATAGTAATTTTGAAATAAGCGAGCTTGTAAAGTATATTCTAAAATTGCGTGTAGAAACGGATAAGTTAGATATTATTGTGAAAGATGAGAATTTTGATGATACAACTTTTTCAATAGACCAGATAGTCTTTCAAAATCAAAAAACAAAAGATTGTATACAAATTTTAAGAGATTTAGTTCGTTATTATGATTATGGAGTTGATGAAAAAAGGGAGTTTTATTTTAAATCTATAAATCAGGATGCTGATTTATGGGATGTGGCGGTATGGGATGTTTCGTTATGGGAAAGAAATGAACCAAAGGTATGGGTATTTCCAAAAAGATATTTAGAATTATATGAGCCTATTTATTCTGTATTCAACCACTTG
>JAMWDA010000181.1 GCA_023818995.1 Candidatus Omnitrophota bacterium | reverse complement strand
ATGATAAATATCCTTATGTAGGAGAAAATATTCAAAAGATAGAGGTATAAAAATGGAGGAGATAAAGGAATTTTTTGGAACAGGGAGAAGAAAAGAAGCGGTTGCGAGAGTAAAATTATTATCTCAAGGTAGAGGTAGAATATTGATTAATGGGAAAGAGAGTGATAGATATTTTACCACTATAGACCAGCAGGTTTTAGTAAAAAAACCCCTGGTAGTTACCGGCTATTTTGATAAAGTGGATGTTAAGGCAAAGGTTGAAGGAGGGGGTATTTCTGGTCAAGCAGGAGCAGTAAGTTTAGGAATTTCAAGAGCACTAACAAAGTTTAATCCAGAACTAAGGAGTATTTTAAGGAAGGAAGAGCTTCTTACTCGTGACCCAAGGAGTAAAGAGAGGAAAAAGTACGGTCAAAAAGGTGCCCGCCGGCGTTTCCAGTGGACCAAACGATAAATATATTCTTGCCATATCTTATAACTATACCTTACTTTTTAAATTGACAATAAAAATATAATAGTATATATTTAGAAAGGTATTTCTTTAATATATATTTGTATTGTTAGAATAATTGCTTAAACCAAGCCTTAAGTTTATACTTAGGCTACTTTTCGTGAGCTGGTATTTTGGTTTAGATTTATATATATTTATTAGATGAATATAGCAGAAGATATTACTAAATTGATTGGTAATACTCCCATGGTAAAAATAAATAAGATAACCAGGGAGTTAGATGTTCAGTTAATTGCTAAGCTAGAATTTTTTAACCCTTTAGGTAGTATAAAGGATAGAATAGGGCTTTCTATGATAGAAGATGCAGAAAGTAGAAGATTGATTAATAAGGATACAGTGATTATTGAACCAACTTCAGGTAATACTGGTATAGCATTAGCTTTTATTTGTGCAGTAAAAGGTTATCGTTTGATTTTGGTTATGCCTGAAACGATGAGTTTAGAGAGGCAAAAGTTAATGAGGATATTTGGAGTAGAGTTGGTTCTTACCGATGGTAGTAAAGGGATGAGGGGAGCGGTGGAAAAAGCCGAGGAATTAATGAAAAAAATCCCTAATTCTTTTATACTCCAGCAATTTAGAAATCCCGCTAATCCTATGATTCATAGAGAAACCACAGCTGAAGAGATTTGGCGAGACACTGATGGCAGAGTGGATATTTTAGTAAGTGGAGTAGGAACAGGAGGAACGATTACAGGGATAGGAGAAATAATTAAGAAAAGGAAAGCGGAGATTAAAGTTATTGCTGTTGAACCAGCAAGCTCAGCAGTGTTATCAGGGGAAAAACCAGGATTACACAATATTCAGGGTATAGGAGCAGGATTTATACCTGAAGTTTTAAATAGAGGTGTTATTGATGAAATAGTTAAGGTTAAAGACGAAGATGCAATATATATGGCACGCAGGTTAGCTAAAGAAGAAGGTATCCTATGTGGTATATCTTCAGGATCAGCTGTTTGGGCATCTTTAGAGATAGCAAAAAGAATTGAAAATAGAGGTAAATTGATTGTTGTAATTCTACCTGATACAGGAGAAAGATATTTATCTACTCAAATGTTTGAAGAAGAGAAAAGAGATTAAAAGATAAGTTCATCCTTGACTGTTAAGGAAATATTGCCTAAAATATATATGTTTAAGTTGTAACCATTTATTGAGGAGGTGGAAGTATGGTTAGTAAAAAGATTAGAAAGGCAGGAGAGGAGATTAGGGAATTCAGATTAAAATTTAGAATTACTCAGGATGCTTTGGCAGAAAAAATAGGGATAAATCCACGTTCTATAAGATGGTGGGAGTCGGGGAAAATAAATCCTCATCCTATATTCTGGGAAAGGTTTGTTAAGATAAAGAATAGTTATGAGAGAAGAATGGCAAATAAAGAAGTTAAAGTAGTATCTACTAAGAGAAAGGGAGGTAATTAAGAATATGCCAATAGATGAGGTAGCTGGGGTCTGTCCTTTAACTAAGAAGAATATTTGTCTATTTAAAAGATTGATGTCAGATTTTAAAGAGATAGCTAAAAAGAATAAAAATAAAATTGAGCATGGTTACGTTTACCGAATAAGTGCTGATAAGGATAGCGATACCCTTCGTAGATGGGAATGTGCGGTTCATATAGAATTCTTAGAAAGCAAATCAGAATTCTACGTGGTGATAAGTGAATGTAAGAAGTAAAAGGTAAGTGCTAAATTATAGAAAATATAAACTCAGAGAAATTTATTGATTGTTGTTAGATTTACGAATCTAGATTTTAGGTGTTTTACAATAATTAAATTTTTTATGTTACATAGAAGATAGAATGTCAAATTCTATAGGGCACTTTAAAAGGGAATTACTGCGCAAGTTGATCTTTATAAAAGACGCCGATGTATTTACCCGCTAGCACATGTAACTCAATTTTAGCCTTAGCATAAGAATTCTGTTAGTAAATTGACTTATTTGGTATCTCTTATTGCCCAAGCTAAAGGTATTATCTGAGTTCACTGTTCTTTGATATTTAAAACAGAAGATATCATCAAGATTGATATCCGGCAGCAAGGGTTTAAATACAGAGGGCTCATGCCTATCAACAGGTCTTTGCTTAGTTATTGAGTGGATCCTCTTGTTATACCAGTTGCGCCAGTCTTGAATTATTTTATTAGCAACCTTCGGGCTCTTGACTTTAGCTAGAATAGGATATAAGCGCTCTTGCATAAAGCCGAATAGTCTTTCTAATTTTCCCTTGCCTTGTGGCTCAAAAGGGTCTGGTATGGATTAAACCAATGCCTAATTCTAAGAGGCAGCGATGTATCTGTTTCTGGTTTCTCTCTAAATCAACCTTATACTCAAAATGTCTTGACCAGCCACTTCTGATGAGCTTAAACATTGAGTCATTATCAGTATAGAGTATCTGGAATAAGCCGTATTCTTCAATAACTCTGCGGATAATACACATATTATTCCAGGTGGTATCGCGTTCAACCAGTTCTACTCCTAAGAGTTCTCTTGAATGGTCATCTAAAAGGGCAATCATAGAGGT
>JAMWDA010000180.1 GCA_023818995.1 Candidatus Omnitrophota bacterium | reverse complement strand
CAATAACCTCTTTTACTTCAGGTAGGCTATAGGAAGAGCTGATAAAGAAAAAAGAGAAAAGAAAAATTATGCAAAATATCTTAAGTTTACTCTTCAACATAATTAACCAAATATAACATATTTATTAAACTTTTGTCAAGATAAACGCTTACAATTTTTTAACCTTTAAACAAAATATTCCTAAAAATTACTTTTTCTTCACTTTTTACTTTGATTCTATTAATTGACTCTTTAATTGGAAAAGGCCGGTGGGAACACAGCAATTACCACTGAGGTAATTTCCAAAGATACTATTAAATTAGACTATTATCTATATCATGATACGGTTGGGTGAGCTTAATATCCTAAAAAAATAAGGAATTTATTATAAATCAAAGGTAAAATCTATTTGATACGGTTTATGATACGGTTTTTCTTATCAATATTCAAATTTCTTCCACGGTATAATCTCTTTTTCCACATAATTATTTTTTATGATTTCTTCTTTTAAGTATCTTATTCTCTCTAGAGAAGAAGGATGTGAGGCAAAGAAATAAAGAAATCTACCACCTTTCTCCCGTTTCTTTAATTTCTCAAGGAAATCAATTGCTCCTCTAACATTTCCATAAGCTTTATTTAGTAATTGCAAAGCAAACAAATCAGCTTTTCTTTCTTGTGTTTGGGAAAACTTCATTTCTACATCTTGAAGCGAACCTGATAAAATTATTTTAGAGTGTTCATCTAAACCTAAAGAAACAGCGATAATAAAAAAGATAAGTCTTCTCCCCAATCCTCTTAAATGGTCACGGTTAACAAAATGTCCCAATTCATGAGCAAGAACAAAAGCTACCTCATTCTCCGAGTTTAACTCCTTTAACAAAGCTGTTGTAACCACTATATTGTTACCAGCTAAAGCATAAGCATTGGCAAAATCATTATCTCTCACATACACTTTATAATCATCCTGCCAAGAAGTATGTTTGATTAAACCGTCTAATATTCTTTTAAGCTCAGTTTCTATCTGGGAAAATTTAGGGTTTCTTGCTTTTTCATAAATATCAGTATAAATTTTAGCCAGTTTCACTTCCACTTGAGGGGGTAATTTAAATACAACTAAATCAATAGCAAATCCTAAAGCAATATAGATTAGAATAACAATACCTAAAATCCCAGCAAGGAGTAAAAAAAACTCTCCCAGCGGTCTTTTGGGACTAATATTTACGTTATCCTTTATTTCCTTAGGAACGAATCTCATTTCCTTTTTGGGATAATCGCTGTTCCGTAAGCAAGGATTTCTACACTACCTATACTGCCTCTTTTATTTGCTAACTGTCCAATAGAAGATGTCTCTAAACGAAGATTAACGATACCAATAGCATCTTTAGCACTTTCTTTCATCCTTAGGATTGCTTCTCTTCTACCACGGTCCAATAAAGTCTCATAACTAGAAACTTCTCCTCCAAAAATATTTCTTAAGCCTGCAAGAATACGTTTAAAATAATCTACTGAGATAACCACACTACCATAAACTAATCTTGCTTCATAAATTTCTTCCTCAGCAAGGGGTAAATCTTTGGTAGTAACTGTTGGTAAATTTAAAAATCTCTTTTCTCGCTCTTTTATATAACTATAGTGTCTATTTTCAATAAGATTTCCTATAAAGTACGCACAAGCAATAAAAACTATTGTTATAAGAAACTGGCTCATTTTGCTCTTCCTCCTTTCTTTTATTCATTCAACCTTAACCGCTGTCCCATAAACATATAGTTCAGCAGCTCCTTGAGTAATAGAGGAAGTAGCAAAACGCACATTTATTATAGCATTAGCCCCTAATTGTTTAGCTTGCATTACCATACGCTCCACAGCCTGTTTTCTTGCCTCATTAAGAAGCTCAGTATAACCCCTTATTTCTCCTCCTACAATATTCTTTAGACTTGCTATAAAATCCTTACCAATATGCTTTGCTCTAACTGTGCTACCCATTACAATCCCATAATGCTCTACAATCTTTTTATCAGGAACATAATCTATATTGGTAATTATCATATTCCCCCCTTTTTAGGAATCTAATAATCAAAAAATAAAACTCCCTTCTTTTTATCTTCTTCATAAAAAGAAGGGAGTCTCACTTATCTAAAACCTATTGATTTATTTCCCTACTATTGACAAGCAGTGACTACATCTAGCACACCGGTAGTATTATTATAATGGTCATTCCAATCATTACCGTAAGGATTGGGTGGTAGTGTACCCTGAGCTAAATAGTAAAGGAAACTTGTATCATGCAAACTATTAGGAAAAGCAGCTGTCCCTGCTATAGCTGTTTTAGCATAATAATTAGAAATAGCTGTTTGAATAGCTGCTGCACTACCTTTACAAGCTGCTTCTTGAGCATCTTTTCTTAAGTCAATAAAACGAGGTATAGCTACTGCCGCTAAAATTCCAATGATAACAATCACCATAATCAACTCAATCAATGTAAACCCCTTTCTCTTTAACATCTCTCTTCACCTCCTCTCTTTAAAATTACTAATTATATTTAAAAATAACCTTTTTAATAAAGATAACATTTTAAATAAAGATGTCAAGAGTTTTTTATCCCAATGAATAAAAAATCCGAACACTCCTAAAAATAGGAAAATGTTCGGAACCACTTTTTACTTTCGGTAGCATGGCAATCCTTCTCTTTTAGGACCCACTTGCTTTGCGCCCTTACATTACTGTAAGTTTGCCTTTATCGAGTAAAAAGTTAAAATTATTAAACAAATTTAAACGAATTATAACCTCTTTTTATAATATAACATATTATAACTATTATTTCAAGATAGTGTGCGTGCTGACATAGGTAACAGTTCTGCACGATTTCTTATCTTTGGTAGTTCTTTTTCAATATATTCCATAGGGGTTAGATAATCAAGACTTTATGTGGCCGATTAAAATTATATTCTATTAACCATTCGGTTAAATTTCTATTAAATCTCTCACAATTTAAATCTAAAGTGCCATCGTATAACCATTCATATCCTAAGGTTTCATTAAATCTCTCC
>JAMWDA010000179.1 GCA_023818995.1 Candidatus Omnitrophota bacterium | reverse complement strand
GATACTTCTTGTTGTATTAGGTGGCTTAAAGATAAAGGGTTTACTGTAATTTGTTTTTCAGCAAATTTAGGCAGTGAATTTTCTCCTGATGATTTGAAAAGAAGAGCGATAAAGAGTGGAGCAGCAAAGATTTATATTAGAGATTTAAGAAGGGAATTCGCTTATCGTTATATTTTACCAGCATTAAAAGCCGGGGCAATCTATGAAAGGAAGTATCTTCTATCCACCGCTCTGGCAAGACCACTTATCGTTGAGCATTTAGTAGACATAGCGGAAAAAGAAAAAGCTCAGTTCGTTGCTCATGGTTGCACAGGTAAAGGTAATGACCAGATAAGATTTGAGGTAGGGATAAGAATATTAAATCCTAAGTTAAAAATTATTGCTCCTTTAAGGGAGTGGAACTTAAATTCTAGAGAAGAAGAAATAGAATATGCTTTAAAGAACAAATTACCAATCAAAGTTAGTAAGAATAAATTATATAGTATAGACCAGAATATTTGGGGAGTGAGTATTGAAGGGGGGCAATTAGAAGATTTAAATAAAGAACCACCTCTTAACTCTTACTATTTAGTTAAGCCTGCGGATAAAGTAAAGAAAAGTAAAGTCTATTTGGAGATTGAATTTGGGCAAGGTATTCCCTTTAAATTTAATGGGAAGAGAATGGTTCTTGTAAAGATGATTGAGGAGATGAATAAGCTCGGTTCTGAGTGTGGGATAGGTAGAACCGACCTTGTTGAGGATAGGGTTGTTGGTATAAAATCAAGAGAAATTTATGAAGCTCCTGGTGCTTGGATATTATATACAGCTCATCGGGAGATAGAGAGTTTAACTCTGGACAGAGAAACTTTGTTTTTTAAAGATTTAGTAGCTTTAAAATATGCCCAGTTAATCTATCAGGGTTTATGGTTTACTGATTTAAGGAAAGCTTTAGATGCTTTTGTAGAATCTACTCAAAAGTTTGTTAGTGGAATAGTGGGGTTAACCCTTTATAAAGGCAATATAATTGTGAGTAAGCGAGAATCTAAAAATTCTCTTTATAATAAAGGTATGGCTACTTACAGAGAGGGTTCACAGTTTGACCGTTCGTTAGCTGATGGATTTATAAAGTTATGGGGGATGCCTTACATAAGAGGTATATAGTATATGGAAGGAAAACTTTGGGGAGGAAGGTTTAAGGGTAAAGTTGATAAAAATTTTGAGGAGTTCTCAAGTTCTATACGTTACGATTATAAATTAGCTAAGTTTGATATCTATCATTCAATGATTCATATATTAGCTTTAAAAGAGGCAAATATTTTAACTTCTGATGAATACGAACGATTAAATCAAGCCTTAGAAAATATATTAAGAGATGTAGAGGAAGGTAGGTTTTCTTACCACCATTTATCGGAAGATATTCATACCGATATACAAAATAAGGTGAGTAATATAGTAGGCAATTTAGGTGATAAACTACATACTTTAAGATCAAGGAATGACCAGGTTAGTTTTGATGAGAAATGGTACTGTATAGAAGAAATAGATGAGGCTATAGATCTTCTTAAGGATTTAGTTAATGTATTTAAAGGAGTATATAGAAAATTCAAAAGAGAATTTTTTATTGCTTACACTCATACTCGTCGTGCACAGATAATTACTTTTAAGGATTATATAGATACATTTTCCCGAATGTTTAATTCTGATAAAGAAAGGTTATCTTCTTTAAGGAGGAGAGAGAAAGTTTATATAGGTTCAGGAGCAGTTTCGGGAACAGTGTTAAAAGATGCTTATAAGAAAGCCATAAAAATATTCACTAATAAAAGAGGATTTGATTTTATCCCTATTGAATTGTCTTCCTCACCCCCTTTTAATGTTTCTAATAGAGATTTTATAATTGAGTTTTTAAGCTGTTTAGCAATTTTACAGATGCATTTATCAAGATTATGTGAAGATTTAATTTTATACTCTACGCAGGAATTTAACTATTTTATTTTGCCCGAGGAGTTCTGTACTGGTTCATCTTTAATGCCGCATAAAAAGAATCCTGATTTTTTGGAGTTAGTAAGAGGTTACACAGGTATAGTATATGGCAATTTATTCTCCCTCTTGACCACAATGAAAGGATTACCCCTTACTTATAACAGGGATATGCAGTTAGATAAAGAACCACTATTTTCTTCTGTAGATATTGTGAAGGAAGAACTAAAGATTATGATTGAGTTTATAGAGAGGATAGAACTCAATAAGAGTAGTGTTGAGGAAGCACTAAAGGATGACAGCTTGTATGCTACTGAATTAGTTCAGTTTTTGGTCTTCCAAGGATTAGCATTTAAAGAAGCGCATAAGATTATTGGACAACTTGTTCGTTACTGTGAAGATAAGAAAGCGAGTTTAAAAGATATGAGTGATGAGGAATTAAAGAAGTTTCACGCTTATCTTACGGTATCTAATTTAAAGAAGATTATGAATCCTCGTTATGTAGTGAGTTTGAGAAAGTAATTTTTTTATTGTTTTAAAGAATAATAGAAAGGTAGGCAGTAATGGGAAAGATTAAGAAAAAGAGTTCATTAAGAGAGTGGATTGAAGCAATAGTTGTTGCTTTAGCTTTAGCTATATTTGTAAGAACTTTTTTCTTCCAAATATATAAGATTCCTACTGGTTCAATGATACCGACGTTAATGCCGGGAGATAAGATATTTGTAAGTAAACTTTCTTATGGGCCAGTGGTTCCCTTTTTTGGCTGGCGATTGCCTGGGTTTACTAAAATTAAAAGAGGCGATGTTGTTGTTTTCTTACCACCTCAGGAAGAGAACAAATTATTTTTTTCTCGTAAACATTTCATAAAAAGATTAATAGGATTACCTAAAGAACGCTTAATAATTAAGAATGGGAATATTTACATTAATGGTAAAATAGTAATTGACCCTAAGATAGCCAAGAATAATTATGTGAATGGAGGTTTCTATGGTAATGAAGAGATTTATCTACCGCAAGGTAAATATTTTTTTCTGGGAGACAATTCTATTAATTCCTTGGATAGTAGATTTTGGGGTA
>JAMWDA010000178.1 GCA_023818995.1 Candidatus Omnitrophota bacterium | reverse complement strand
TACAATAAACAAAGAGAGATTACTTTAGAAAAATTTCTTTCAAAAAGATGACATTTCTATTTTGCAAAAATCTTGACTTTTTATGTTGCAACAACACTCCAGTTAAATATCAGTTGACAAAAATGGTAATCTTTCCTAAAATTAGTGTATAATCACCTTTAAAGATGGAGTTAGAGTTTAATAAAGAATTTAGTTATGCGTTAGATATTTTAGAGAATACCAGCCATAATGTTTTCATAACCGGCAGAGCAGGGACAGGCAAATCCACACTTTTAGAATATTTCCGTGCCCACACAAAAAAGAACGTGGTCGTTCTCGCACCTACAGGAGTTTCAGCTGTAAATGTAAAAGGTGAGACGATACACTCTTTTTTCCATTTCAAGCCGGACATTACCCTTAATAAAATTAAAAAGATTAAATCAGAAAAATATAAATCTTTATATAAGAATATAGACACAATTATTATTGATGAAGTATCTATGGTAAGAGCTGACCTTTTAGACTGTGTAGATAAGTTTATGCGGCTCAATGGTAAAAATAGTAAACTTCCTTTTGGAGGGGTTCAGATGGTTTTTATTGGTGATCTATATCAGTTGCCGCCCGTTGTGTTAACTTCGGAGAAAGAAATTTTTAACTCACATTACAAAAGCTCATATTTTTTTGATGCAAAATTATTCGCTAATTTTGAAATGGAAATGGTGGAACTTACTAAAATATATCGTCAAAAAGATGATGTTTTCATAAGGATTCTCAATTCTATAAGAAATAACACTGTAAGCGATGAGAATTTAGATGTTCTTAATCAAAGAGTAATAGAAAACATAGATATTAAAAATTTAGATGGTTATATATATCTTACGCCTTTAAACAGAGTAGCTACTAAAATAAATAATGAAAGGTTAAAGAAAATAAAATCTAATATCCATAGATACGAAGGTATCATTGATGGGGAATTTACAGAAGATAAACTACCCACTGATTTAAATTTGGAATTAAAAGTTGGTGCCCAGGTAATGCTTCTTAATAATGATAGCGAAGATATGTGGGTAAATGGAACGATTGGTAAAATCGTAGAGATAGAAGAAAATTCCGAAGAAGACATAATTTTAGTAGAATTATCTACAGGTGAGGTTGTAGAAGTAACTCCTTACACGTGGGAATTATTTCATTACCGAATAAATCCTGAGACAAAGATGATAGATACCGAGGTTATTGGTAAATTTATTCAATACCCCTTAAAACTTGCTTGGGCAATGACCATTCATAAAAGTCAAGGTAAAACATTTGATAAGGTAGTTTTAGATATAAGTGGGGGTATTTTTGCTTATGGTCAAGTTTATGTAGCATTGAGTCGGTGTCGTTCATTAGATGATTTAATTCTTACTCATCCTATAAAGAAAAAACATATATTTATGGATAAGAAGATAGTTAAATTCTTAACTTCTTACCAGTATGGATTATCTGAAAAGAAAATCCCTCTACAAGAGAAGATAGAAATTATTAAAGAGGCGATAAAAAACAAATGTTTTTTAGAGATAATTTATCTTAAAACTAACGATGAAAAATCTACACGGATAATTAAACCCATAAGAGTAGGCGAGATGACTTATTTAGATAAGCATTTCTTGGGATTAGAGGCGTATTGTTTATCGCGTAGAGATAATCGTGTATTTAGGGTAGATAGAATTTTAGAGATAAACGAAACTTAAACTGTATATTAAAAGTTAATGGAATTAACTATAAAATTATTGGGTGTGTTTTTAGGTGTATTAGCAAGAACTCTGCTACCTTACATAAGGAAAGTTAAACAAGGTAAAGTTAAAAAATTCTGGAGAAGATATGGAGAGCAGGCTTTTGCCTCTTTAATTCTGGGAATTATTACTACATTTCTGATTTTCCCTCAGTTTAATATTGATAAACCCGGTGTAGGTTTGGAAGCTTCCATAAAACTATTCTGTTTATCCTTTGCTTTTGGATTTGGTTGTAATAGTATGGTTTCAGAAGCGATAAAATGGACAGAAAAGAATAATGCTAAAAAATAAAAACGATGGGTATATTTGGTTGTATTAAAGATAAATTTGATGGTAGAGATTATTTGATAAGGCCTTATCTGCCAATATTAAAATTACCTAAAAGAATTGACTGGACAGAAAAAATGTCACCAGTAAGGGACCAAGGAGATGAGGGGACTTGTGTAGGATTTGCTATCGCTTGTGGTATGAAAGAATATCAGGAATTAATTGATTATAACAAGTTGGTAGAGTTATCACCGCGATTTGTTTATGCAGAAGCTAAAAAGATAGATGGTATGCCGGGATTGGAAGGGGCAAGTATTCGTTCTGCAATGCAGGTGCTTTATAAGAAGGGTGTTTGTCAAGAGAAGTTCTGGCCATATAGACCACATCAAAAAGACAGACCTCGTAAGGGAACATTATCTAACGCTAAAAAATTTTGTATAAAGACTTATGCGCGTATTCTTAATCTAAACGAATTACGATTAACTCTTGCGTCCCAAGGTCCTTGCGTTATTGGTATAGAAGTATTTGAAGGGATGTTGAAAACTAAAACTGGTTTTGTGCCACTGCCTAAGAAGGGTGAAACTTCTTTAGGCGGACATGCTATTTGTCCTGTAGGATACGATGATACAAAGAAAATTATCAAATTTAAAAACTCTTGGTCAGAGAAATGGGGTGA
Organism: Candidatus Omnitrophota bacterium; assembly: GCA_023818995.1. GTDB lineage: Bacteria > Omnitrophota > Gorgyraeia > Duberdicusellales > 4484-171 > JAMWBQ01. The sequence continues at coordinate 364 of JAMWDA010000178.1, read as the reverse complement.
TAAAGGTTATGGTTTCTTACCTTACGAATATATTAATCGTTATATGATGGATGCATGGAGCTCGGTAGATATAGATGACCCCAATCCTTTAACTTTAGCAACTGTATTAGAGTATAGAGAAAGAGTGTAGATAGATTAATTAAGAAAGAGGTTTATATGGAATAAGCTAATTTTTTTAGATAGTTAATAATGCGATTAGAAATAAACCTAAATAGCTCAAAAGAAATTATTCTTCCTTACTCTTATAGCCATTTTCTGCAAGGTTTTGTATATAACTTGTTAGACCCTTATCTAAGAAGATTTTTACATAACCAAGGCTTTTTATACGAAACAAGAAAATTTAAACTTTTTTGTTTTTCCCGTT
>JAMWDA010000177.1 GCA_023818995.1 Candidatus Omnitrophota bacterium | reverse complement strand
GGAGAGACAATATTAATTAATGGAGAAATATTAAAAGAAGTTTTAGAAGATTTAAAAAAGAAGCAAAATCAAAATGCATTAACGTCTCAAGAACAGACAATAATTAGTGAGTTAGAAAGTTATCATAATGCATTAATAACAGGTCAAGGACAATTAGGAAAGATATCAAATGACACTATTAGTTACTTAAAGAAGGAAGGAATAGAAATATCTATACCCGTAGGTTCAACTACCTATGTGCCTTTTGGTTATCTACATACTATCCGTAATGGCTCTCTTAATACCTCTAGTTGGGATTTTACATTTAAAGGTTGTAATCTTATTATGTATAAATTTCCCACACCCACAGGCAAAGGACAAGGTCAATTTGGTTTAAAATCTCCTGATTATATACTAAAGATAGGCAATATCACAATATACATCCATAAACAAAGACACTCCATTAGCAGACCGTTATACAATAATGTAGAGATGTATTTTACACATACCTCAATAAAGATTAATGGTAAAATATTAAATATAAGAATACCTAAAGAAGATCCTGCCGAAGAATTATACACTTTATTTATTTCAATACCAAAAGGTCCTTCAATAACTTTACCCTGCAGACCTTTAAAAGACAATATCCAACTAATCCGTCTTATGCCTTGGCCTACAAATATAAATAGTAATTGGGATTTTAAGAATGATAGAGGAAAAATAAAGGCTAACGTAAATGTTTGGGATGAAGCAGGTCAACAATTTACTTCTGTAATTTTATGTGGAGGAGAAAATATTTTCTTAAATAATTCTGAAGATCTATCAGACAAGAAAGTAAAACAATATGAAATTGAAAATATAAGTGAAGGGAATTTTGAGATAGCGATTGTAACAATAGTAAGTGCTAAAGAAATTAAAGATATAAAGGAAACTGTTATTTTAAAGGCAGGTCAAGAGGTAGAAGTTTATGGTAAAGATTTTAATACTTTAAGTAGATATTTTGGAGGAGATAGTGAAAAACTTATTGAACAATTAAAAACTTGGCAACAAGAATATAAAGAAACATTAAATAAAGAGGTTTCATTATTAGAATTGACTACTTTCAAAGACGACCAACATCCTAATGGCACAGAATACTTCTTAGTTACTGATAAAAATGGAAATTATTTAAAAGATAAAAATGGCAATTATAGGATCCGACCACGCGATTTATGCCATAAGGACGGAACATGGCATCGAAGTGTATTTGTTTTATTAGTTGATAAAGAAGGTAGGATTTTAATTCAAGTGCGTTCAGATTCTAAAAAGTTCTTCCCAGGATGTCGAGATACATCTGCTAGTGGGCATTTAGGTTTGGTTGAAGAATACTTAGAAGGAGCAATTAAAGAAGCAGAAGAAGAAGTTTTTGATTCACAGATTAAACTTGGCCCATCAAGAATAATAAGGGTTGGAAATGATGCTATGCTAACTGTTATTCATCGTATACCTAATGAAGACTTAAACGATCAAGAAAGATCAAGTTTATATATTTATTTTGTCACTGATGAAGAGAAAGCAAAGATTAAAAAACAGGAAAGCGAAGTGAAAGCTTTAGAATGGGTAAGCTTACAAGACGAAATTTCAAGACATAAAAAATGGAAAGAAAGTCCAGATGAAGCCAAAAAAGAAGGCATAGATTATGCTGCGCTGGGTATTGATATACTGGCTTATGAAGATGTATTACAACAGATACAAATAATTATTAGTGAGTATTTATTAAAATCGTTAAGTGACAGTCTACAAGGAATAAACTCTTCACAAATTATTTTAGCTATGGATAAAGATAAGACCTTAACAGAAGCTAATGAAAAGATTTCGGAAGAAATGTTACAGAAAATAGTCAATTTATTAAGTATGGGTGTACAGGTGGTGATAATTACGGGAGGCATTTTAGAACATTCTTTATCTACTTTGATTGAACCTGTAGAGAATGCTTTGAAGAATCGCGGGATGGCTGATAAATTAGTTAATTTCCATTATTACTATATGAGTGGAAGCGGCTGGGTTTATTATGATGAAGAAGGTAATCGACAAAGTGGAACTTCCTCTGAAGAAATAAACCCACAAGACCAGAAGGAAATAATGAGAGCAATGGCAATTTCTTTCTTAGAGGAGGCAGGAGAATTATTTAAATTAGACGTTAGGAATGAGATCAATATGTTAAATTTTGCTGAGACAATCGCTGATATTGAAGCCATTTTTAGCAAAACAATAGAAAAACATTCTGCAAGTTTAGGATACATTACGATTAATAATCGCGAGAGAGTGATTACGCTTGAGCTAAAAACCGCTCTTGACAAAGAAGCAAATAAATCCCTACAAAACGTTGAATTTATAAGAAAAGTAAATGAAAAAGTCACTAGATCTCTTAGAGAAAAAAAACTTTCTAATCCCAACTTGGTAAATATGTATGGGGCTACTTTTATAGATTATAAACTTATTGACAAAAAAGAAGCACTACAGAAATTCATAAGCTATTCTGATATCAAAGAACCAGTAGTCATCACCATTGGCGATTTCGCCACCGACTATGGCTTTTTAAGCGCTTCTTTAACAAAAGGTAAAATTATTTCTTATCTTGTTGGTATACCTGGAGCAGAAGGTTTAAAGTTACCTGAAACAGTTAATGCATTTCCGATAATTGGTCCGGAAGGGACAAACAAGATATTAGAGAAATTAGAAAGCATTTTAACATCAAATATAGGTAATGAAAATCATTTTAATAATTATCCACAAACTGTTCCTAAAGATGCTCAAAGTAAATCAGAGAACCAATTCGGTAAGAAACGGACTTCGGTAGGCTTTACCTTGGAATATAAAAAAACAGACATTAAAATACAAGGATTAACCAAAGAAAGTTCCCAAATTCTAAAACAAATACAAATAATCAACCAACTCTTAAAAGCACTCACCAAAACAGGGCCACCTGAAGTTTTAAATAGATTTAATGAAATATTACCACAGATAACATTTTATCTTTCAAACGACACAACAAAATTAGGAAAAGACCAAAGAACAGACCTTCCTTATATTGCCTCCTGTAACATT
>JAMWDA010000013.1:10525-17483 GCA_023818995.1 Candidatus Omnitrophota bacterium | reverse complement strand
TGTCCTTACGAAGATGGCAAGATAAGGAGTGAAGAGACCGAGGTATTAGAGGCAGGAGAGATGTTAGAGTATGAAGGAGAGGTAAAGTGACCCCCTCATTGCACCCGCCGGGTATAATAGAGGGATAAATCTAAGTGAAAGGAGGTAAGATGAGGGTAATTAAAATAATTTTAATTTTCGGTTTAATAATTAGTGAGAGTATATTAGGTTACAGTGAAGAGCGAGTAGGTATCATAGAAGAAATAAAAGGTAAGGTAGAGGTTAAGAGTTCAGGTGGTAGATGGGAAGAAGCTAAATTGGGTATGGTTTTAAGAGAGGAGGATACTATACGCACCAAGGGTAATTCCTATGCATTGCTTAGTTTAAGAGGTGAAGAAGAAGCGATTGTAGAGATAAAAGAGAATAGCGAGCTTATGTTATCGGAGTTAGGGATAGATGAAGAGGGAGTAACGAGGACGCTATTGGATTTAGCTATAGGTGAGGTGCTTATAAAGGTAGATAAGTTAAGAGAAAGAGGTTCTAATTTTGAAGTGAAGACACCCACATCGATAGTAGGAGTTAGAGGGACGATATTTTCTGTTAAGGTAGAGACGATAGAGTAGAGTTTTATGGCGATTTTGTATGGTAGGGATTGCTTATTTTTGTAGTTCTACAGCGAAGTGGAAACGAGAATTTCCTTCCTCGCTAAGAGGATGATTACTTGCTATAGGGAATCCCCATTCTAATCTTAAATTTGTGGAGTTAAAGAGGTTAAGCCTTAAACCTAACCCCATACTAAGTAGATTTGCTGACCGTTTCTCTGTAGCAAGAGCGCCTCTTTTTTTGCCCCATCCGTGGTCAAAGAATAGGAGTAAATTAGAGATGTCCCTAAAAGGTTTTCTTACATAAGGTATCTGCCATCCATTGGGGATAATGAATAAAGGAGTAAGTATTTCTATAGATTCCAAAGTAGCTATATCCGCGGTGTAGTCGCCAGAAGGGTAGCCACGAACAGAATCTATCCCACCTAATTCCAATCCCTCTTGCGGAGGCAATTTACGTGATGATAATTGAGTGGCAAATTTTATATTGGCTTGTATATTGGGAAGTAAGATTATTTTATATAGTGAATTCAGGTTGAATTTAGAAAATTCTCTTTTTGCTCCTCTTGAAGCAAAAGGGTTATCATCACCACTCGCTCCAAACCACGGCATCCCTTGAGAGAATTCAGGCGAAATTTCAAGTATAAATTTCGTTGTTTGCCATCTAAATTTACCCCCTAAGTTCATAATTCTTAACCTCTCTCGGTTAAGTAAACCCTCTTTGTAAGTTATTTCCTTATCATTCGCTTCAATACCAAAATATACTTCACCTTTATAGTCAGCACCTTTATAAATATCTTGATGTAGAGAAAGAGTTAGAGCTTTACCTTTAGAGTTAATCTCATAAATAGTTAATTCTTGCTTGGGAGTTACTTGAGAATAACTATAGCCGTAGATTAAATTTGTTCCGGAATAGGTTATGGGTAGGATATGGTAGATATAGAATCCATAGAATTCTTTCCCTAAGTAATATGAGGTTAAGAGCATATCATCTAAGGTTAAAAAATTATTGTGCCGTATACCAATCCCTGTTTTTGATTCCCCTGTAAAAGAAGACCCTTCATTGTCAAAAGAAGAGATAAGGTGCAAGGGCAAGTTAGTAGTGGGAGAAAGTAGAATATCCGATGTTCCGGGTTTTTCTCCAGCTTGCAATTTAGCTTTTACTATGCGGTCAGGATTATTATTCATCATTTTTAGATAACGATTAATTTTATCGTAACGAAGGACTTCATCAGATTTTATTTTCCAGTAGCGTTTCAATATTGACTCTCGAAAATATTTATGTTCTTCTATAATAAGATTACCCATTTTAGCTTCTATTACGTTTAGAGTTAAATAGCCTTCTTTGAGCTCTTGTTGTGGTATTACAACTACAGCAATAATGTTATTTTTTAGATATTCTTGTTCAATTTCATTACTTAAATTTTTAAAATCAGAATAGGATAGTTCTTTACCTTCATATTTTTCTATGATGTGTTGGAATTCTTTAGGAGATAGAGTTTGGCACCCCAGTAATTCTATTTTTTTTATCAGGAATCTTTTCTCTTGGGGTTTTTCTGTAGGAGGAGTAACTGTTTCAGGAAAAATTTGAGGGGATATGTCTTTTTGAGGTAGAGCTCTTAGTTTTTCTTCTATATTTTTACGTTCAAATATATCTAATTCTTTGGTAACATTATCTATATTTATATTTTGGGCATAGAGAGTTTTTATAAAGAGCAAAGAGATAATTATATTTATACTAATCAATTTCATCCTTTAAAATTTATTATACGTATTTTTTATATTATGTCAATTGATTGTATTATATTGTATTATATAGTTTGACAATGTGTCAAGTTTTAGTAGGTAGTTTTGGGGGCTATATTAAATTGATTAGGATTTTAGCGTAAATTTACCACATATTTTGCATAGAATTTATTCCCTTCCTGCGAGAGTAAAAAGTATTCAATTGTAAACACTTTTATTATGCTTAGTGTTATCCTGTGTATACTTTAAAACCTCTATTTATGATGGTATAGAAACTATATTTAACCCGAATTTTGCGATAGAAAGGTAATTATTACATTAGTGATTGCAGAATTGATATTTAGTAAAATGGATGATGTATCTAAAAATGATGGATCACAAAATTCGCCTACATTAATATTTATATTAAGGTAGACCTCCCTAATTTTATAAACCATACTTTATGGTTATGCCTAAACTAATAAATAGAATCAATAGTTTTCTTAATACCCTGTCTTTTAATAAAATTATGAGGGTTTTAATTCTATCCTTTCAAAGAAGGGGTGTCCCGAAAGAGCAGATTTTGCTAATGCAAAATCTTAGTTTAATAGGAAAGTGAGGATTTAGATAGATCAATTTTTAATAACAATCCAGACAACTACTATTTACGTTCAAACGCAACGGACAGTTTCAATATCTCTTTTTTGCCATTGTTTAGAATATAGCTTCCTCATGCAAAACATTTGAGCCTAATAGCGAGAAGTGTAAGGCTGGATATTTTGTTTTAATACTGAGTGTATAAAAAGGCTTGAGCAAATTATAAGCAATAAGTACACTCCTAAAGGCTAGTTCTGTGGGGGTAAAATTTCGGTAAAGTCTTTAAATTTCTAACTCAGGAAGTTTTGAGTTGGTAAAATATAATTGAAAACGGTATTTTAGTATAGGGTAGTTATAAAAATTATACAGTTAAGCAAATTTATTTTACCACAAATGAAATTCTAAGGGAAAATTGGATTTGAGATAGTACTTGACGAAGGGATAGAAACTAGATACGATGTGTTTTGATTAGTTCGTGAACATTGATTTTTAGATTGTGATTTTGCGTTTTTGCGTTAATATGTTATGATATATAAGAAGTTATTCTTTATATTAGGGATAAATTTTATAATAATCTTTCAAAGTGTGATTATGGCTGAGTGTAAGAGAATAATTTTACCTAAACCAGATACTATTGGTAAGGTTTCTTTAGAAGAGGCGATTTTTAAACGTCGTTCGCAAAGAGAATTTATAAAGAAAGACATCACTGTAGAACAACTCAGTCAAATTCTCTGGGCAGCTCAAGGTGTAACTTTAAAGCATTGGGGATACGAATTTAGAACAGCTCCCTCCGCAGGAGCACTCTATCCTATAGAGCTTTACGTGGTAAGTAAGGATGGTTTATTTCATTACCTTTGTCAAGAACACACTTTAGAAGTTATAAGTGAGAAAGATTTAAGATATAAGTTGTATGAATCAGCTTTATATCAGGATTCTATAATGCAAGCTCCTTTAAGTATAGTTATCTGTGCAGTATACGAACGAGTTACATCCAAGTATGGGCAACGGGGTATACGCTATGTTCATATTGAGGTTGGCCATGTTGCCCAGAATATTCATCTTGAGGTTGTAGCTTTAGGGTTAGGTTCTGTTCCTATAGGAGCATTTGATGATGAGAAGGTTATAAAGTTATTAAATTTGCCTAAGGATTGTAAACCTCTATATATTATTCCTGTGGGATGGCCATTAACCAAATAGTATTTAATTTTACTATGAATTTATAAAATGATTTGATAAAATAATTGTTATATAAATAGATAAAAATTATTTAATTTTGAGTTTATATTTTGACTATTTTAAAGGAGGAGGTTTTGTTTATAATCTTTTTAATGGATATTTAAAAAAGAAGAGGAGGCACAATGGAAGATATTTTAGAGATATTAGAAAATAATGCACGAATTTCTTTTGATGATTTGGCTAAGTTAACTAATAAAAAAGTAGAGGAAGTAGAGAAGATAATCAAACAGTATGAGAAAAAGGGTATTATTGTAAAGTATAAGACTTTGATAAATAAAGAACGTTTAAAAGAAGAAAAAGGTGTAGTTGCCCTTATAGAGGTTAATGTTACACCCCAAAAGGATGTAGGTTTTGATCAGGTGGCAGAAAGAATTTACCGTTTTCCTGAGGTAAAGAGTTGCTATTTATTATCAGGAACTTATGATTTGCTCTTGGTAGTAGAAGGTAAAGATATTCATACCGTGGCTAGTTTTGTAGCAGAAAAATTGGCTCCTTTAAGTAGTGTTAAAGGAACAGTTACCCATTTTATGTTGAAGAAATATAAAGAGGATGGAGTTGTTTTGGTTAAGGATGAGAAGAATAAACGTTTAGCTATTACTTATTAAGGATTGTTAAATATGGTGTCAGAGAGAGTAGAAAAAATTCCCCCTTCGGGAATAAGAGAATTTTTTGATTTGGTTCTCGGTATGCCCGAGGTAATCTCTTTAGGTGTGGGTGAGCCAGATTTCATTACCCCTTGGCGTATAAGAGAAAAGGCTATAACTGCTTTAGAAGAAGGTTATACCTCATATACTTCTAATAAAGGTTTGCAGATTTTAAGAGAGGAAATTAGTGAGCATCTTGAAAGGAAGTATTCTTTAACTTACCACCCCGATAGAGAAATTATTGTTACCGTGGGAGTAAGTGAAGGTTTAGATTTGTCCTTGCGTGCCATATTGGACCCCAAAGATAAAGTTATTGTGATAAGCCCCTATTATGTAGCTTATCCTGCTTTGGTAGAGTTGAATTTAGGGGAGGTTATATATATAGAGACGGAAGAAAAAGATGGTTTTAAAATAAATTTAGATAAATTAAAAAGAGTAATGAAGGTGAAGCCTAAGGCAATAATTCTAAATTACCCTTCTAATCCTACAGGAGTAACTTACACTAAGGAGGAATTGGAAGATATATGGGAGATATTAGAAAAAGAGGATATTTTGATTATAAGTGATGAGGTTTATGATGAACTCACCTATTCAGGTAAACATATACCTTTTTCTTCTTTGAAAAGAGCAAAGAAAAGAACAGTTCTTCTTAATGGTTTCTCTAAAGGTTATGCGATGACAGGATTTAGGTTGGGTTTTGCTTGTGGAGATGAGAAAATTATCTCTGCAATGACTAAGATACACTCTTTTAGTATGTTATGTGCACCTATTATTTCTCAGTTGGCTGGTTGTGAGGCACTTAAAGCGCAGAAAGAATTATCTTTAATGCGTAGTGAGTATCAGAAACGCCGAGATTTTATAGTAAAGGAGTTAAATAGCTTGGGTTTGTCTACCCATCTACCACAAGGGGCATTTTATTGTTTCTCTTCTATAAGGAAGTTTAAACTTAATTCTTTAGACTTTGCCAAAAGATTACTTATGGAAGAAAAAGTGGCCGTGGTTCCTGGTAGAGCTTTTGGTAAAGTTTATGATGATTACATAAGAATATCCTATGCGAATTCTTTGGATAATTTGAAGGAAGCAAGTCTCCGCATAGGAAGGTTTATAGATAAGATTAATTCAATTAGACGGTGAGAATTGAGAAGATAAAACTAAAAGATAAGGAGTTAGAAGCATTAGAATTTTCTTTGGGTAAAAAGAATTTAATCTTTATTAAAGGTAGTAAAGGATATATAATGTGTGGCTATCTTAATTTGAATATTGCCAATAAATTTAAAGATGTAGCTATAAAAGTAGTAGGGGTAACCAGTATAGAGGATGTTTTAAACACAAAGGTCTATGCTATAAGTAGAGAAGCTAAGAAGTTAGGAATTAGTAAAGGAGATAGTATTAGTGATGTGCTTAAAATTATCGCCTGATTTTATAAAGTTAAAAGGATTTATTTTGATAGTTATATTACCCCTCTTGTTAGGGTGTTCACCAGAAGTTAGAGATTTAGAGGTTTACTATAAGAGGGTTGAGCAACGTTATCTTAATTTACTTAAAAATAACCCTAACGATATAAATTTAAGGATAGAATTAGCTCGTTTCTACTATAAATTTAGAGATTATCAAAAAGTTATTGATATCGTTGATAATGTTGATAGTTTTAATGCCAAGGATATTTTAGCTAAGGCATTAACTAAATTGAAGGATTACGATAGGGCTATTGTGGTTTTTGACCAAATAAAGGATAAATTAGCTGATGAAGAAAGTTTATATCTTTACGGTGAAGTTTTAGAGAATAAGAATCTTTTCCCAAAAGCGATAAAGATTTATAGCCAAATTAAAGGGGAGTTAAAAGAAAAAGCTACAGAAAGAATAAAACTTATAAAAGCAGGTATAGAAGATAGTATCCCTCAGTATATTCAGGAAGTTTCTTACCACGCTCAAGATTTTCTAAGTCAAATGAGTGATGAGGCAGGAATAATTTATCTCGTTGATGAGGAGATAGAAATTACCGAACAGAATACATCAGTTTCTACTTTACATATCGTAGAACAAGTTTTAAAAGAGAGGGGTAAAGATTTAGCAGAGGTAGAGATAGGTTACGATTCTACTTACGAGAGAGTAGAGTTAGAATTTGCTCGCACACTTACTCCCGATGGGAGGTTAATTTATGCCGGTAAAGAGAGT
>JAMWDA010000013.1:0-10515 GCA_023818995.1 Candidatus Omnitrophota bacterium | reverse complement strand
CATTCATTATTTCTATGCCTTCGGTAGAAGTTGGTTCTTTTATTGAATATAAACTTAAAATATACTCTTCTAAATTGATTAACGAAGACGATTTTACCTTCCTCTACAAGTTAAGAGAAAATTACCCTATATTTAATGCTAAATTTAAAGTCGTTTTACCTAAAGATAGAGATATAAGAATTAAATTCTTTAACGAGGAGTATGCTAAAGAGTATAATTTGAATCCTTCTGTAAAGGTAGATAAAGATAAGAAAATTTATAGCTGGGATTTTAATAGGGTAACTCCTATTATTCCTGAAAACAATATGCCCAATCTATCTTATATTAATCCTGCTATTTTGATTTCTAGCTTTAATTCTTGGGATGAGATCTATCAATGGTGGGGGTTATTATGTAAAGATAAAATTTCTCTGGATAAAAATGCCATTGAATTTGTTAATAATCTTGTTAAAGATTTAGATAATGAATACGATAAAGCAAAAAGAATATACGAGTTCTGTGCTAAAGAGATACGTTATGTAGCTGTAGAGTATGGAGAGAGTGGACACGAGCCACATTATGCTTGGGAGGTATTTTTAAATCGCTATGGTGATTGTAAAGACCAGGCAATTTTGCTTGTGGCAATGCTAAGAACAGCAGGTTTAAAAGCTTATCCTGTACTTATACCTACAGAGGATACTTACCCAATAGATTTAAATTTTCCCTCAGTAAATTTTAATCATGCTATTGCTTGCGTTGAGATAAACGATAAGCTAATTTTTATGGATCCTACCGCTGAGACAGTTTCTTTCTCTAAGTTACCATTATCTGACCAAGATAGAGATGTTTTAGTTTTTGAAGATGATTCCTGGCAGATTATAAGGACACCTCAAAGTAAAGATAACGAGTTTATTTACGAGATGGATATATCTATAGATGAAGAAGAGAATGCTAACGTTAGTCGGACAGTTACTACCAAGGGTATATTTTCTGCTATTCATCGTGCTTATTTAAAATACACTCATCCTTCGCGTATTTTGGAGGATATACAGAAGAGGATGGTAGAAATATCTTCTTTTTCGCGTTTAGTTAATTACAAAATATTAAACGTTGATGATTTTGAAAAATCACCTATTCTTAATTATCAATTCTTTACAGAAAAATTTCTAAATCCTGCTGGTGAGTTGAGAATAATACCTGTTATAGATGAAATTAATATAGACCCAAATTTAGTAGGTAAAGAGAAACGCGATTTCCCTATAGATTTTGATACGATTTATAAAAAGAAGGCAACGATAAAAATAAAACTCCCTTCCAATTTAACAATTAAGTATTTACCCACTAATGTAAATGTGGATAATAGGTGGTTTGTGTTTAAAGCTGTATATACGGGTAGTGGTAAAGAACTGGTTGTTAATCAAGAATTTTACGTAAATAATCGTTTTGTTCAGCCTGATGATTATGGGGAGTTTAAAAGGGAGTTAGAGAAGGTTATATATTTTTTGCGGTCAGAAGTTATATTAGAGAAGTTAACATAGAGATGAGCAAGAGGAAAAAGAAGAATTTTGAGATAAGGTTTTATGAGAAACTAATTGAAGAAAAACCAAATTTTATTCAAGCTCTCACCTGCCTCGGTGATCTCTATACACGTTATGGTTTCTATGAAGAGGGGTTATCTGTAGATATGCGCTTAGCAAAATTAAAACCCGATGACCCAATTGTGCACTATAATCTTGCTTGTAGTTTTTCTTTGGTAGGTGATATAGACAATGGTCTTAAAACATTAAAGAGAGCAATCCTCTTAGGTTACGATGATTTGGATTATATTTTAGATGATCCCGACTTAAGTAATCTTAGAAAAGACCCCCGATTCAAAGAGTTCTTCAAAAAGGTTCGTGCAAACCTTTATTTGGATAAAACCGATAATCAGAAGTTAAAAATAGAATAGTTTGTTTTTAGATTAGCTCTCAATTAATTCTATGATTAATACTATTGGAGAGCAGAGAAGATATATAAGGATATCCACGGTTTTACCCGTGGAATTTTATTTTCTTGGGGTAGCTAACAAAAGATTATCTCCTTACCTACAAGGGTTTACTAACAATATTGGTAAAGGAGGTATATGTCTTATTGTTAATGACCTTTGGTGGGGATTTGCCGACAGGTTAGTTATAGGTAGTAAATTGGGAGTAAATATAAATATATTCTTAGGTAAAGCCCCAATATTTGCCATCGGTAGAATAGTGTGGAAAGAAGCTATAAGATATACTAATTATTATCAGTATAGATGTGGTTTAGAGTTTGAACTTATAGAAGATAAGAAGAGAGCTATTTTATTTAGTTATGGTTTATTTAAGAAGTTTACCCCTTATCTGGTTACAGCTATACTTTTATCTTTGGGATTAACTACAGGATTTTCTTTTTGGAAGAATACTCAAGTTTCTTTGAAGAACAAACAAATAATTAGAGATTACAATAATATTTTGATAGAATTAAATAATTTAAAAGATACTTTGAAGAGAGAAAGAGAGAATATTTCTATGTTAATTGAAGAACAAAAAGAAAGACAGCAACGTATAGAAGAGTTAGAAAAAGAATTATATGATTGGCAGATGAAATATGGCTCTTTAGAGAAAACAAAAGGTAATCAAGATGTAGTAAAGAATATGGAGAAAACAATTGTGCGGTTAAAGAACTATATATCCACCCTTAAAAGAGAGAATGATTTTTTAAAAATACGGATAGATGAGAGGGGTAGAATTAGTGATACTATTTTGGATAGATTGAAGATGCAGGAGAAGATAACTTATTGGGAGAGTAAAAAGGTAATAGAAGGTATGTGCGATTGGATAAGAAATAAGCAGGATAAGAGAAGTGGATTGGTGTTAAGTTACGAAGGAGATAAGGAATTAGAGAGGTTAGCTTTTACTTACGACCAAGCTTTGGCAGTGATAACTTTTCTTATTTTTGATGAACCTCAAAGGGCAAAGAAGATTTTAGATTTTTATCTTAATGAGTTAAATAATAATCGTCCAATTTATAATGCTTATTATACTAACGGCAAAGTGAGTGAATACATTATTCATTCGGGAGTAAATGCTTGGTTGGGTATCGCTAGTTTAAATTATATTTTTAAAACAAAAGATACATCCTATCTTTTTATTGCTGAGCGGGTGGCAGAGTTTTTAGAGAAAATGATGGATGAGGAAGGAGGGATTAGAGGTGGGCCAGATATTTACTGGTATTCTACAGAGCATAATTTAGATTCTTTTGCTTTTTTTAGATTATTGGGTTTGTTTACAGGTAAAAAACATTATTACCAATTAAGCGATAAGATAAGTTATTGGATAACCAGATACGTCTATACTCATAGAGATGTGCCTGTATTAAGAGGTAAAGGAGATGCTACTATTGCTACCGATACCTATGCTTGGTCAATAACTGCATTTGGTCCTGAGGAATTATTACGTTTGGATATGGAGCCTGATGAGATAGTTAGATTTGCTATCAACAACTGTGAAGTGGAGACAACATTTCCTCGTCAAGGACAACTTCTAAGGGTGAGAGGATTTGATTTTGCTAAGTTTAGGAATTTACCTCGTGGAGGTGTTATCTCTTGCGAATGGACAGCACAGATGATTTTGGCTTTCCAGATTATGGCTTCTTACTATAAAGATAAGGATATACTTAAGTACGAGGATTATTTAAATAAAGTTATTTTTTATTCTAATGAATTGCAGAAGATGATTATTCCTTCACCTTCCCCTGCTGGTAAATCAAATCCAGTTTTACCTTACGCCAGTCTACCTTTTGCAGATACAGGGCATGGTTGGCGCACTCCCAAAGCTAATATGGTAGGTTCGTTATCAGCTACAGCGTATTTTTTAATTGCCTATAGAGGGTATAATCCTTTAAGAGGAGAGTTCTTGGATGTATCTTTAGAGGGCATATACGAGAAGGGAAGAAAGTAAGGAGAGTATGTACAGAGAGTTGGTAGGAATTGTTAAGAAATTAATTCAGATAGATTCTCAGAACCCCCCGGGGAGAGAAAAGGAAATAGCTTTATTCATAAAATATTTTCTAAAAGATATAGGTGTAGATAGCAAGATATTTGAATTTAATAAAAACAGATATAATTTGGTATGTAGTTTACCTTCTTATAGAGGTAAAAAAAGAATTATATTAACACCCCATTTAGATACTGTTCCTGTAAGTGGTAAATGGCGATTTCCTCCTTTTAAAGGTAAAGTATTTAAAGGGAAAATATATGGCAGGGGAGCCACTGATTGTAAAGGTAATGTGGGTGTAGTTATGTATTTAATAAAGAAGCTTAAGGAAGAGAAGATTACTTTTAACAATTTAGATTTAATTTTTGCTTTTACCGCTGATGAGGAGACAGGTAGCAGGTGGGGGATAAAACCTCTTTTGAAGTATCTAAAGAAGATAGATTATGGTATAGTTTTAGATAGTGATGATTTTGATATAATCGTTGCTCAGAAAGGGCTTCTACATTTAAAGATAGAAGTTTTTGGTAAAGAGGCTCATGGAGCAACTCCTCATAGAGGGATTAATGCTATAGAGAAATCTATATACATTTTGAGAGATTTATTGAAAGAGAAATTTACTGAAAATATTCATCCCTTACTTAAACAACCCACAATAAATATAGGTAGATTTTGGGGAGGAGAAAAGGTTAATATAGTTGCTGGTTACGCTTTCTTTGAGATAGATATTCGCTATATACCTTCTATAGATAAAGAAACTATAATTAATAAAATAGAAAAAATTCTAAAAAAATACACTAATAAGTATAAAATTAACATTTTAGCTCATCAGGAACCAATAGAGATAGATAGAGATAACTTATTGATAAGTATTCTTAAGCAAACTTTGAAATCGTATAACATAAAGCCAAAACTAGTGCCGAGTTTTGGCGCAACGGTAATCACCTTTTTAAAAGATAAAGGCATAGAAAATTTTGCTTTTGGTTTTGGTAGTAGAGGTTGTGCTCATATTAAGGATGAGTATGTAAAAATAGATAACCTTTATAAAGGTTATAATGTTTTAAAAAGTTTTTTGATTAATTTAGATTCTCAAATTGCCAAGGATTATCTATGAAAGAAGAGAGGAGTAATTTTAAATGTGGGTTCGTAGCAATTGTAGGTAGGCCAAATGTAGGGAAGTCTACGCTTATGAATGCTTTAGTTTGTAATAAGATTAGTATAGTTTCCGATGTTCCTCAAACTACGCGTTATCTAATTAAAGGGATTTTAAACTGGGATAATACTCAGGTTGTTTTTGTAGATAGTCCGGGAATGCACGCCTTTAAAGATAATCTTACAGAGTATCTTAACGAGATAGCAAAAAAATCTTTAGTGGATGTAGAGCTTGTCCTTTACGTAGTTGATGTGAGTAGACCACCTGGTTTAGAAGAAACAAAAATTATGGACGTTCTTATGCGTAAAGGCCTTGCCAAAGTTATAATGGTTCTAAATAAGATAGATGTAAAGCAAAAGTTTATCAACGAGTATATTGATTTATGGCAGAAAAAAATTAAAGAAAATAATATAAATAACCCAATAGTTTACTATATCCCCGTCTCGGCAAAGTTAGGTAATAATTTAGATAGACTTAAAGAGGCAATAAGGGAACAGTTACCTTTCAATCCACCATTTTACGATAAGGGTGTTATTACCGATTTCCCTTTAAAGTTTAGAGTAGCAGATATTGTTAGAGAAAAGATATTTTTAAATTTGAGAGAAGAGATACCTCATTCCACTGCCGTGGAAGTTATAGATATAGAGGATAAAGGCAAGGTATTTTATATTCACACGGTTATCTATGTTAACAGAGAATCTCAAAAACGCATTATGATTGGTAAAGGAGGAGAGATGTTAGCCAAGATAGGTAAGAGTAGTAGGTTAGAGATAGAGAAAATTTTGAATAAAAAGGTTTATTTAGAATTGTGGGTAAAGGTTTTACCTAACTGGCAGGATAAACCTCGTATTTTGAAAGAATTAGGTTATGAGGGAGTTTAAAGATTTTTTACAACTGGTAAGAACACGCAGGAGCATTCGTCGGTTTAGAAAAGAGAAGGTACCAGAAAATTTATTAGAAGGTATTATAGAGGCGGGACGTTGGGCTCCTTCGGGATTAAACAATCAACCATGGAGATTTAAAATTATGGGAGGTAAAGAGAAAGACGATTTAGCAAATTTTACTAAATACTCTTCGATTATAAAAAGTGCTGATAAGGTGATTTTAGTATTTTTGGATAAAAATAGTTCTTATCATTACCAAAAGGATTTAATGGCGATCGGCGCTTGTATAGAGAATATGCTTCTTTATACTCATTGGCAGGGTTGGGGTGGTTGTTGGTTAGGAGAGATTTTGAATAGAAAAGAGGAAGTTAATAAATTTTTAGGATTGGCTGATAATTTAGAACTATGTGCTGTGCTTGCTTTGGGTAAACCATTTAAAAAAATTAGTAAAGGTAAAAGATATAAACTTAGTAAGTTGTTATTATGATATGTAAACATTTTGATATATGTGGAGGATGTAAGTTTCAAGATATTCCTTATTCTGAACAGATTGCTTTAAAAGAGAATAAAATTATAGAACTTATGGAGTGTTACGATATAAAGACTAAAGTTAATCCTATAAACTATTTCCCTCAATGGTTTTATAGGAATAAGATGGAGTTTACCTTTTCTTCCGATGGTAGTTTGATTTGTGGTTTGCATTGTAAAGATAATAAGAGGAAAGTATTCAATTTAGATGAGTGTCTTATTTTTTCTAAAGATACAGGTAAGATTGTAAAGAGAGTTTTAGATTTTTGTAGAAATTATAATTATTTACCCTACAATACCTTTACCCATAAAGGCTTTCTAAGACATCTATTGGTGAGAGAAACAAAATTTACTTCTCAGTTAATGCTAGGTATAGTTACTACTACTAAAACAGAATTACTAAGAGAAGAATTTGTTAACTCTATCTTGTCTTTAGATTTGAGTAAAAAGATAAACTCCATATACTGGATATTGAACGATAGCTGGGGGGATGCTGTAATTTTTGAGGAGAAGAGGTTACTTTATGGGTTACCTTTTATTACCGAAAAGATGGATAGGTTTGATTTCAGGATTTATATAGATTCTTTTTTTCAGGTAAATCCTTTTGGTATGGTTGAGCTTTGTAAGAAAGTAAGAGATAGTTTTTCCTCTACATCAGATTTTAAAATATTAGATTTATACTGTGGGGGTGGCACCATAGGTATATTTTTAGCGGAGAAAGCAAAATTTATTTGGGGAGTAGAGGTTAATTCCTCAGCAATAGAAAATGCGTTTATCAATGCAAATATTAACAGGATAAACAATATTTCTTTTATCCACAGTGATGTAACTAAATTTTTAAAAGCGGGCAATTTAAAAGAGAAGGTAGATATGGTTGTAATTAATCCTCCTCGTTGCGGATTATCTCAAAAGATAAGAGAGAAAATTTTATTTTTAAATGCGGATTTTATTTTCTATTCTTCCTGTAATCCTAAGACATTTTTTTCAGATTTAAAATATTTCTCTTCTTCCTACACCATACTATTTATTGAGCCGTTTGATTTCTTTCCCCATACTCCCCATTTAGAGATTATGGCATTTCTTAGAAAAAAAGATTAGATAGTGTAAAATATTTTTCGCACTTTTGATATTGTCAAGTAAATAAAAACTGGGTAAACTCCAGAATTCCCTTGTATTGACAAGGGAATTAAGTTTGTTAAAATAATAAGTATGGAATATACTGATTTAACGCCTGGTTGTACTTTTATATTCGAAGGCACACCTTATATAGTTATATCTTCTGAATTTCATAGAATGCAGATGCGCAAAGCAGTTATGCGAACTACTCTGCGCAATCTTATTACCGGTCAATTGATACAAAAAACTTTTACTGCTGCAGACAAATTTGAACCTGCAGATGTCACTAAATGTGTGGCTAAGTATCTATATTCCGATGCTGATTACTGTTATTTTATGGATAACGTATCTTTGGAACAATACCATATAAATAAAGAATCTTTAGGGGAAAAGATAAAATACCTTATAGACGATATGGATGTAACTTTAGTCTTATTTCAACAAAAACCTGTTCAAGTAGAATTCCCTAAACATATAAATATAAAAGTAATAGAATCTCCTATAGCGATAAAAGGAGATAGCGTTACTAGCACATTTAAAACTGTAACCTGTGAAAACGGCATAAAGGTAAGTTGCCCTTTATTTATTAAAGAAGGCGATATTATCAAAATTGACACAGAAACAGGAGAATATATAGAAAGGGTAAGAGGGTAAATAATTCAATAAGATAAAGATTTGTTCTTCAAAGATAGTTTTGCTTTATCTAACTTTCTTAAGAAATCACTTCTCTTAAATTTAAGTGTCCAATTTTTAATAATAACCCATCCTCCGAAACGTAAAAGATTATTCCGCCAATAACGATACCATCTTCTCCAACCTCTCTTAATATTGTGGATAAAAAATACGATTGTAGGGAAAAATAAAATATGTAAACCTATCATAAAAAAGTATCTGAAACGGTAAAATTTCCCCATAATTTTACGAATAGCATTCTGTAAATCCTGCGCAGTAAGTGGTTCATCGGGTTCAAAGAGAGGGAAATTACCATCGTAATATTCCCATCCTATATAAGAAAGGGGATAAATTCTATTCTCCTTATATAAACGATGCCGCAGTTCTGTTCCCGGCAAAGGACAAGGTAAAAGAACCTGGACGGTATCAATTTTAGCTTGTTTAATAAATCTTCGGAATCTTCTAATGCGTTCTTTTACAGGAATGCTCACTTTCTTACCATCCCTAAGAGGGTAACCAAATATAAACATCCCGTGAACTAAAAACCCAAATTTATGATAAATCCTTGCTAACTCTATCATCTCTTCTGGTTTAACCTTCTTATTCATTGCAATAAGCTCCTCTTCAATAGGAGATTCAAATCCAATAGCAACCGTATTAACTCCTGCTTCACGCATCGCTAAAAGTAATTGTCCATCTTTTGCTTTATCCAATCTTATTTGAACAGTAAAATCAAGTCTTCTACCTACATCTATTTGATAATCTCTCAGCATATAACAGAACTCTATCGTTTCATCACGGTATTGACCAAAAAGGTCATCAACTATAAAAAAATGCCTGGCATCGTAAGTTTCTACAAGATAACGAATATTTTCTAATAATCTTTGCGAAGAAGCTGCCCGCGGTTTACCTTTTACTGTACAGAACTCGCAATCCATACCACAGCCACGAATTCTTCCTATAGGATAGAGATGAAGTTTAGCATAACGCAATAAAGAAAAATTAGGTAGAGGTAATGTATCAAAATCTGTAATAGGGGGACGCCGCTCGGTAATAACCACTTTGCCATCTTCTAAATAGGCAATTCCTTTAATCTTTTGTAAATCATTCTTACCTAATATAGCAAAAAGGAGTTCCTTAATCGTTTCTTCTCCCTCACCAATAACCACGTAGTCTATAGATGAACTTAATGCCTCTTCTATATTTTCTCCTACAAAATGCTGCCCACCGGCAATAGTAATCCCCCCTCTATCCTTATAAAACTTAGCTAATTCGTACAGTCTCGGTATAGTACTAGTTAAACCACCATAAAAACCCACCACATCTGCCGGACGTAAACGTTGAAGAAATTCGTGGTCAGCACCATTCGTCTCTGATATAGGGCCATATCTACTAAGATTGTTCTCGTCAATAACTTCTACATCCCATCTTTCAAGTTGGTTAACTACACTGGCGATATATATTGGACCTAAAGCTGTAGTTTTTTTAGCTATATCAGAGTAGATATTAAAAGTGGGGTAGGCAGGAATTATTAATCTAAACCTATATCTTTTCTTAGATGACAAATTGAGCATAAGTTTATTTTACTCCTTAATTATATTTTGTAAACATTTTTATTTTACAAATGTATGAATAAGTCTTAAAATATAAAATGGTGAAAGAAAGGTTAAATCTGTTTTATTATTATATTTATTCTTAAGGAGGTATTATGGGTAAAAGTATTCTAATTATTGATGATGAAGAGTTAATTGTTCAAAGTCTTGTATCCTTACTAAATTCCCAAGGATACAATGTTAAAACAGCCCATAATGGTAAGGAGGCTTTAAAAATAATCCAAGAGAATAATTTTGACCTTATTATCTGCGATGTGCGAATGCCTGATATGGATGGTATAGAAACTATTACTAAAATCCGTTCTTATTTGAAAAAAACAAAAAAGAAAAATATACCTGAAGTAATAATTACCGGCTACGCTGACGTGGATAAATATGAAAAGGCAATGGAATTAAAAGTAGTAGACTATCTATACAAACCATTCCATAGCGAAGAGTTATTAAAAGTAATCCGTAAGGTAATAAAGTAAATCTTCCTATTAAAAGCTATGAAAAAAATTTATCACGAAAAAAGAGCTTACCCACGAATAAAAACTAAATTTGATATTACCGATTTTAAAAATATC
>JAMWDA010000012.1 GCA_023818995.1 Candidatus Omnitrophota bacterium | reverse complement strand
ATTTTTATAATCTATATTTAACTTTAAAAAAGCATTAATAAGACCGCGTAAAATAAAGGATTTGGGCAATTTATACCCACCGTTAATTTTCATCTCCATACTTAAGTTATATAGCCAAATATCTATTCTCTTATCTATAGATATTGGGACGCGAAACAAATCCCCTCCTACCTCACTTCTAAATTTTTTAATCATTGCATTAAAAATAAAAAAACCGAACCGTCTACCTTAAATCAGACGATTCGGTCTAAAATCAAAATTAAACAAAAAATATCTCCTCTTTTTCTATACATTGATTTCGGTAGCCCGGCTATCCTAAAATTTGGACCCCCGGCTTTGCCATACCTTCCTTACCTGGAAAGTATGCCTTATAATTGAAAATCAATTATAAGGGTCCCTGCCTTACGGCAGGTTTGCCTTTATCGCTTCAATGTCTTTATTCTAAATAACCAAAAATATATATACCATATAAATTTACCTTTTGTCAAGTATATTTTTATGCTTTTCAAAAAAATATTCTTTTTTTTAATAAATATGGTATAATAATTTTTAAAATTTTAAAGAAAAAAGGAGGTGGTTATGAGGTGTTTAAAATGTTTGATTTTGGTGGTTGGTCTGCTTCTAATGGTGGATTTAACTTCAGCAGAAGAAATTTCTGAAGGAGAAGTTAGTGGTGAAATTTCTATTCAAGAAGAGGTAACTACTCCACAAAAAGAAGCATCTTCGCTTACTCCTAAAGAATCTACAACTTTCTCACCCACATTATTTATATTTGATGAGGAAAAGAGTGAGGTTACTTATCTCATCAAGAAAACATTAGAGCCAAGATCCACTCTATCTTCTACATTTACTAAACTAATTCGTGAAGGTAAAACCGTATACAAACTAACTCAATCGGGTAAAGGCAATTACGATAAATACGAGGATATTACTTGGACAGTAGAGGCGGAAATGGAGGAAAAAGATGGTTTCCTTTTACCTAATTATAGCATTCATACTCTTTTTGATAATACAGGTAAAACAATTATTAAGTATGAGAAAAAATACGACTATGATAAAGAAAAAATATTCTACACTGCTACTGATGCTAATGGTAAGGTCTTAAAAAATAATACATTCCCTATGAAAGGTAAAACTGTTGATGACTTTACGATGGTAAGTTTCTTAAGAAAATTTATCCCTCATTTAAATGAAGAAGGTTACAAAACTTACTATCTTTTAACCAGTGAGCCTAAACTTTATAAGATAGATATTAAAGTTATTGGTGAGGAAACCTTGGAACTACCCGCAGGTAAAATAGAAACCATCAAGATAAGAATTATTCCTGACCTTGGACTCTTAACCGGTGTTGCCAAAGCAATGGTTCCTCCTACCTACCTATGGTTTACTAAAAAAGAACCTTATATGTGGGTCAAATACGAAGGACTTGAATGTGGTTTAGGCTCAACCCATATAGTTAATTACATTACTCAATCCCAACCACCATTACCTACAGAATAATTTTTAAGTCCTACATACCACCTCCCAAGGTGGCATGTAGGACTTAACATCTCTTAAATAAAATAACCCCCCCAACCAAAAGTAAAACAAAGATAATAGAAAAAATATCAAAGTATCTTTCTATAAGTAAAGATATCTTTTTACCAAAAATTCTTAACGCTCCTGCTACAAGAAAAAATCTTCCTCCTCTACCAATAAGAGAAGCTATAGCGAGAATCCAAAGGGGTATTTTGAATAAACCTGCAGTAATAGTAATTGCTTTATAAGGGATAGGGGTAAAAGCTGCGGTAAGTATAGTGAGGAAAGCATTATCAATGTGTTTTTTACCTACAAACTCAACAGCATTATGAAGGTTATAAGTCTCTACAATAATCTTTCCTATTGTTTCGTAAAATGCCCAACCAATAAAGTATCCCAGATAAGCGCCCAAAATAGAACCTAAGGTGCAAACTAATGCTTGTTGCCACCATCTCTTAGGATCAGTAACACCTAAAGCAATAAGAATAATATCAGGAGGAACGGGAAAAAATGAACTCTCCATAAATGCAATACCAAATAGAGCATAGTAAGCATAAGGAGAACTTACCCACTTAATTGTCCAGTTATACAATTTCCTCATTAATAGTATAAAACTTTTGAGTTCCTATATAACCAAATTATCTAAAATTGTAGTGCTTTCTTACCGACTCTTTTATATCCCAAACACAAGCTAATCCTTTAGGAAAAGTTACAAAATCTCCTTTGCCAAAACTAACCTTCTTACCATCTTTAGTTTCTACGGTAACTTTTCCCTCCAAAAAATAACACTCCTCTGTTTCATCGTAATACCAATCAAAACGAGATGCTTCCTTTTCCCATATCGGCCAAGAGAAAACTTTTCTCTTCTCAAGCTCATTTTTACCCAACCTCTCAACTTTTATCTCCATACTTCATCCCCCCTTTTTCTCTTCTAATTATTCTTCTCTATTAAGTTGCCAATAAATGCTTTAGTATATTTAAAACGGTATTTCTTTATCTCACTAATAAATATCTCCATCCTTTCTAAAGAAGTTCTATTAAATTTATAATCAGCGCTCATATCTGTATCCGTTCCATCGTAATAAACAAAAGGATTAATTTGTTCAATCTTAGGGATAATATCCTTATGAGAAATCACAAATCTTAAACTCTCGTAAAAATCTTCTTTGCTCTCGCCCGGATAACCAACAATTAAACTAACACCAAAATTTAAACCAACTTTGTTTAGTTTCTCAAAAAAATCTACCGCATCTTTAGTGGTAAAACCCTTACGCATATTTTTTAAAATCCTATCACAACCAGATTCTAAACCTACAAAGAGATTATAACAGCCACTCCTTTTCATCTTCTCAAAAATTCTTATATCCGTATCTTTACGAATAGCTATTTGCCCTTCCCAGGGAATAGCTCCAAAATTATCCATAATCTTTTCACATAGATTTTCTAAATAGTTAAGGTCAGCATTTATAAGAGAATCAAAAAATACAAAATAATTCGTGGCGTTATTACTCCTATGATAACGTATCTCTTCTATAACCGACTCCACACTCCTTAACCTAAAACCTCTATAGAGCAATCTCTCCGAACAAAAGCTACAATTGCGAATACATCCACGAGAAAATTGTATGGGCAAAGTATCCTTGCGAGGATAATTATTGAAATTTATTCCTCGATAATAGGGAAAGGGTAAATCTTTAAGAGTATCAAGTTGTATAAATGTTGCAACTCCCTCTCTGTAACTACCCTCTATGAATTGATAGAAAGGTAACTCTCCTTCTCCTACCACAAGGAAATCCACTAAATCAAAAATTTCTTTAGTAAATTTTCCTTTAGTTTTAAAAAACTGACGGCTAATCTCCGCTCCACCCAAAACTACAATTAAATTCTTTTTCTTCCCCTTAATCTCTTTTATAAAGTTAATCGTGGCAATAAAATTACTCTTAAAACAAGAGAAACCAACTATATCGTATTCTAAAATCCTCTCCCTAACCGAAGTATACTCCTTATAGAAACTTTCTTTTATAATAGAGGTAATATTTTTCTCTAAAAATAAATTACAACTAATTAACCACTCCCTCTTTAAATCATCATCACTAAGATTATAAAAAATATTGTTAATATCAATAAGGTCTGTGCTTATTCCTTTACTTTCTAAATAGCTCTGTAAAAACCCTAACCCTAAAGGTGGCATTTTGGGCCAAAATGGGAAAATTATAGCCAAAACAACCTTCGGTAAACCCATACAAAAAACCAATGTCCACTCCCGAAGTGGACATTGGTGAGATTTAACCTATTTAAGCAACCATATACCTATAATTATTAAAATTACTCCCAAAAATTTTAAAGGATTAGTTGGTTCTTTTAGAAAAAATATCCCTAAGATAAAAGAAATAAAAGGGTAACTGCCGGCTATAGGAACTATCTTAGAGATATCCCCTGTCTTTAAAGCTTTATAGAAAGCTATCTGACCTATAAAACTTGCTAATAAACCTCCACTAATTAGTAATAAGGATGATTTTATGTCTATAGATTTTATCTGTGATGGCTTAAGAATAAAAATAACAAGGAAAATTAACCCTATACTGACTCCTACACAACGGTAGAATAATCCTAAAATAGGATCAACCCGACCAAGACCTAACTTTTCTACAAGAGGAACTAATCCCCATATTAATGATGCAATCAATGCCCACCAGAATCCCTCCATAGGTTAACCTCCTAAATCTTTAGAGAGCTTTTTCTTTTTAAAATTTTTAGACAAAATATCGTTGTATTCTTTAAATAGCTTAAGAGTTTCCTCTGCTTCTTTTTTATCGATTTTTTGAATAGCGAAACCAACATGAACCATTACGTAATCACCTATATTTACATTATCTACCAACTGAATATTTATCTCTCTTTTCACTCCATTA
Organism: Candidatus Omnitrophota bacterium; assembly: GCA_023818995.1. Classification (GTDB taxonomy): domain Bacteria; phylum Omnitrophota; class Gorgyraeia; order Duberdicusellales; family 4484-171; genus JAMWBQ01. Next base: position 13,132 of record JAMWDA010000012.1, on the reverse strand, counting down.
GCTTCTGCTATAGCACTATTACCCTCTATACTAACTACCTTCATAGGATAAGCAAGGCACATTAACTACCTCCTAACTTAGCATTAGCGATAGCTACCTGTCCTACGGATATATTTTCATCGTTCGTAGGGAAACGCCAATTATGATAAACTTGGAAATCGCTATCTTTCAAAAATTTATTTACTAATTTAAAAAGTAAAAAGTTCTGAAATACGCCTCCACTAATTACTACTTTTCTAATACCACATTCATCTCTAATCTTCTGGCAGATTTTTTTTACTATAGTAGCTAAAGAATAATGGAACTTAAATCCTATTTTTGCTTTATCTACACCCTTTAACAAATCTTCTACCATTTCTTTAAATAAATTTTGCCATTTTATTTTATAACACCCTCTTTCTTTAACAATTTCAAAAGTAGAAGGATTTAATTTTCTCTCTCTACATTTGTATGAGAGCATCTCTAATAGTATTGCTGACTCAGCTTCATAAGATACCCTATCCTTAAGGCGCAGAAGACTACTAACCGCATCAAACAATCTACCTACCGATGAGGTGTAAACATAGTGTTTACCTCTAACAAGATTAATAAATGGCAAACTATTTTCATAATTAAATTCCTTAGTAAATTCTATATTAAGTTTGAACATATCCTCACCGAATAAAGAATAAAGAATATAAAAAGCTACTCTAAAAGGTTCCTCAATAGCTTTATCACCACCAATTAAGCCAAAGTAATCGAAGTAAGCAAAACGAGTAAAATTATTTAAATCTCCCAGGAAGAACTCACCACCCCAAATGTTACCATCTAACCCAAAACCAATGCCATCGAAGATCACCCCTATAACTTTTTCTTCCAGTCTATGTTCTAAAATGCAACTTGCCATATGAGCATAATGATGCTGGATAGGTATTTTCACTACATCATTTAAACCTAAAGCGTACTGGGTAGACAAATAATTAGGATGACAATCGTAAGCAACAGCTTCTGCTTCAAAACTAAATATTTTTTTAAAATGCTGTAAAGTATTTTGAAAAAAAGTGTAAGTAGCATAATTTTTTAAATCCCCCAAATAAGGGGAAGTTATAAGATAGTTATTCTTGGTAAGAGAAAAAGTGGATTTAAGCTCTGCTCCACATCCTAATATCCGTTTCTTTGTTGGAAATTCAAAGAAATCAGGTATATAACCTCTTGCTTTCCTTAATATTATCTCCTTTTTATTATAAATCCTGCTAATAGAATCATCACATCGGGCATAAATACCGCGATTATGAATTAAAAAATAACTAACCCCCTTTAATTTAAATATCTCTTCTTCCTTAGCAATCAAAGGGCTATCTTTATAATTTGCTGAGGTCATAATTAGGATAGGTTCGGGCATAATTTTTCTAAGATAGGCAAACAAAAGATAGTGTAAAGGTGTATAGGGTAACATAACCCCTAAAAATTTCTGGTGAGGAGCTACATCTTTCATCCAATCCTTATATCTTTTTATGCGCAAAATAATTATAGGTCGACGCATAGAATTGATAACTTCTATTTCTTTTTTACTCATAAAACACATCTTCTTAAGGTTATCAATATTAGAAACCATTAGAGCAAAAGGTTTAGTTGGCCTATTCTTTATTTCTCTTAATTTTCTAACTGCTTCTTTATTCTTAGCATCGCAGCAGAGATGATACCCACCGATGCCCTTTACTGCTAAAATATTCCCCTTATAAATTAATTCACTCGCTTTAATAAGTATATCTTCTACATCTTCTCTCTTAATGTGAGAGGAAAGTTTATTTTTCCTATTAACTAAATTCATAGAAGGACCGCAAGAAAAACAGGCGTTAGGTTGAGCATGGAACCTTCTATTACCAAAATCTCCATATTCCCCTAAACAATCCTCACACATAATAAATTTCTTCATCGTTGTTCTTGAACGATCGTAAGGAATATCTTTTGTTATAGTATAACGTGGGCCACAATTTGTGCAATTAACAAAAGGGTAAAGATACCGACGATTATCGTAAGAAAAAAGCTCTCTCAAGCAATCATCGCATATGGAAATATCAGGAGAAATAAATACAAACTTATCTTTAGAAACGTAACTTTTAGCTATAAAAAAATTTTTCTCGCTCTTTAAGGGGATTATCTCTTTATCAATCTTATCAACGTAAGAAATATTAGGTGCAAGCTCTTTAAGTGACCTCAAAAAATATTTGAGATTATCTTTCTCTCCTTCTACTTCCACGGTTACCCCGCCGGTGTCGTTAAAAACGAATCCGGAAAGATTATGCTTCTTAGCTAAATTGTAAATAAATGGCCGAAAACCAACTCCTTGGACTCTACCTTTGATATGTAATTTTAACCTCAATTTCATATCTTGTTTTATCTATATTATCTCTACATTTAATATGCGGGTAAAATTAAGCTTTACCATATCTTCTCTATCGGGGAATAAACCTAAAAGATAAATCCTTCCCTTATCTTCCATTAACTCTTTAGGTATAACAACTAAAGTTTTAATATCGCTATTATAGGAAAGATAATCTACCTTCAAAGATATATTTGCAAGAATACTCTCCCTCATAAGAGATATTTTGGGTTGCTGATTCTTTCTAAAAAAATCATTATCAAATCCATAAAGAGTAATAAAATCTTGTGGTCGGATTATACCTTTTCTCTCTAATATATTTTTTAGCTTAAAAAATATCTCCTTTGTAGCTATAGCATCACCTAAGGCACGGTGAAAACTTATATTATCTATCTGTAGATACTCAACTAATGAAGCTAAATTATATTTATTTAAATCAGGAATAGTCCTCTTAGACATCACAAGGATATCTAATGAAGGCAGTTCAATAAAAGGGTAATTTATCCTTTTAAGTTCCCAGTTCAAAAAACTTAAATCAAAGCCCACATTGTAACCACATAGAAGAGCATTATCTAAAAAAGAGAGTAATTTATCAGCTATATCTTTAAAACAAGGAGAATCTTTTACATCCTCATTAGAAATACCATGTATTGCTTGAACTTGAAGAGGGATATTACGTTTAGGATTTATAAGCGTGTGAAACATATCTAAAACTTTTTTATTCCTTACCTTTATACTTCCTATTTCGCAGATAGAATCTCCTTTCTCGGGATTTAAACCCGTTGTTTCCACATCAAAAAAAACCAAATCTAAATCGTCAAAAGAAGAAGGCAAATTAAAGACTATTTTTGTTTCTGACATAATAATTAAAAAATTATTTTTACTATTACTTTTCTTTCTCGAGGACGCGTATCAAAATCTATTAACACAACTTGTTGCCATGTTCCTAAATCTAACTTACCATCAGTTACCGAGACAAATAAGTTTGTTTTTAAAAGAGAACTACGTAAATGAGAGTGAGCATTATCATCGCTCCACGTAAAATTATGTTGCCAATCTTTACGATAGGGAATAATCTTGTCAAATAAACTCTTTAAATCCTCTACTAAGCCACTCTCGTATTCCATAGTTGTAAGAGCCGCGGTTGAACCAATAACGTTCAAAAATAAAATGCCATCTCTAATTTTTTCTTCCCCTAATATCTCTTCTAAGTAAGGGGTAATATTGATAATATCGTTATTGCCGGCTGTATTTATCCTTATGTACTTAGTTTTCATTTAACAATCTTTCTACCTAATTATGCTACCGGGATTGACCTCCCTATGAGGGATAAGAATACTTACATTATCTCCTGATTGAGCAGCTAAAAGCATACCTTCTGATTCTATCCCTCTAATTATGCGTTTCTCTAAATTAACTAAAACCACTATATATTTATCCTTCAGTTCCTCAGTAGTATAATAAGGTCTTAAACCAGCAACCAGTTGGATTAACTTTTCTCCTATATCTACTTTTAAAACATAAAGTTTATTAGCATTAGGATGTTCGTTTACTTCTAAAATCTTACCTACGCGCAAATCTAATTTAGTGAACTCATCATAAGTAATCATAAAATCCCTCCTCTTAAAATGAAAAACTACCTCTTAAGGTAAAACATAGATAATACAATTCTAAATCAAATTTATAAAAAATCAATGTTATTTAACCCAATGTTGTTGCAAGATAAAAAGTCAAGATTTTTGCAAAATAGAAATGCCACCTTTTAAAAGAAAATCTTATATGGTATACACCCCTCGGGTGTACCCATTACACCCGACGGGTGTAATATTTCTACTTTGCAGAAAGGTGACATTATTATATTGCGGTAACAGAAGAATTTTGTTGTATGTTGGGAATGGGAAGAAAGATTGTATCCCCTTCCCCAAAGGATTAAGAAAGATTAAGAGAATTAGCCTTGAGACTTTTTCAAGTTTAAAAGAGCTTTTAAAGAAATTCTATATATGTTGAGTAACTCTCTATCCCACCATTTGTGCACTCTCTTAGGTGTAGTCTTAGATTCTCTCTGTGCTCTTAAAAACACCCTCTTTTATCGCTCCTTTATCCTCCTATCACCTAAATCCCTAAATATTCTTTAACTCTTCTTTTAGCTTCAAAATAAAGATTCCTTTGTATGATAGATGTCTGTTGATTCATAACAGGGGCATATTTATCACCATTAGCATAAGATATATCTTTTGTTATAGGACATTTTAGGATGTGTTTTTAGCATAGAAAGAAGAATTTGACTCCTTTTTAAAAGTTTAACCTCCCTATTAAAAAATTACAACATAATCTTTTTAATAATTCAAGTTCTTCTTCTCTTAAATAAATTAATTTACAAAGACAGATACCATCTGCCTTTACTATACAAAATAAATTTTTTAACTAACGATTGAAGTGATTATTTCTCTCACCAAATCATCAAGAGTAATTAAACCTAATATTTTTCTCCCTTTAATTACTAAAGCGACATTTTCTTTTTTACTTTTTAGGGTAGTAAAAACTTCGTATATTTTTTGACTCTTACCGATATGAATAATAGGCCTTATGAATTTGTGCCAATCATCATCTTTTTTATAAAACAAATCGAAAATATTGATGTATCCTACTATCATTTTATCTTTCCACACAGGATAACGAGTATACCCTGCTTCTTTTATCTTATGTAAAATAGAATCATAGGTATCATTATAATCTAAAGTTACCACCTTCTTTAAAGGGGATACTACATCCTTAATTTTTCTCTGGCGTAAATCAAATATATCCTCTATAGCTTTTTTTTCTCCCCTATCTAATATGCCGCGCTTCTGTATCTCTCTAACCATTGATCTTATTTCTTCCTTAGTAATAAATGGAGAACGCCTTTTATTATATTTACCTGTAATTAGGCGAATAATTATTCTTGTTGTCCTCTCTATAATTGAAACTATAGGGTCTAATAGGTCTTCAAATAATTTTATGATAAATGATAATTTGCATATGATTTTCTCCGTATACAATCTACCTAAATTCTTAGGGAACAACTCAGCAAATACCACTATGAAAGGAACATACAGAAACGTAATCCAGAAATTAGCATTTGGAATTTTAAGATGAATAAGTATTAATGTAGCTAAACTAGAACTAACTATTACGGAAAGATTTGTTCCTACCAAAATAGTAGCAAGAAATTTTTCAGGATTAGATATCAATTTAAATGCTAATTTAGCTCCTCTATCTCCTTTCTCTATACGATGACGTAACTTAAAAACATTGGAAGAAACAAAGGCTATCTCACTACAAGTAAATATTGCCTGAAATAAAATAAAAATTAATACTAACAAAAAATAAATTAAAACTATCATCTTATTTAATTTCTACCAAGATACTCAAAATTCTTCTTCGTGACGCCTTCTCTACAACAAACTCTACATTTTTAAATTCTAATTTTTCTCCCACCTCAGGAATCCTTCCTAATTTGGAAAGCACAAATCCTGCTATAGTATCTTCAATTTCAGGGATATTTAAATTAAACTCTAAGTTAATATTCTTTAGAGACGTTTTACCTAAAACACGATATTTATTCTTATCTATCTTCTCGATAAGATCCTGAGAAGCTTCGTATTCATCGTAAATTTCTCCAAAAATTTCCTCTACTATATCCTCAAAAGTAACTAAACCTGCTGTCCCTCCATACTCATCTAAAACTATAGCGATACTTTCTTTACTCTCAAGAAAAGATTTTAGAAGTTCATCTATCTTTTTACTCACGGGCACAAACATAGGCTTTCTAACTAAATTCCTCCAATCATCTTGAGAAGCCAAAAAAACATCTTTACTGTAAAGTATACCGATAATGTTATCTAAAGAACCTTTGTAAACAGGAAATTTAGAGTGTTTATTTTCTATTAATTTTCTACTTACCTCCTCCTCTGGCCCATCTATATCTAAACCTTTAATATCTACGCGGTGAGTCATAACCTGCTCTGCTGTTGTCTCTTTGAACCTCAAAATATAAGTTATCATTGCTTCCTCTTCTTTAGTAATCTGACCTTCTCTTTTCCCTAATAAAAGAGCAGTTTTAAACTCCTCTTCGGTAAAAGGCACTTCCTTACCTTTAGAAAAGAAAAATAAAGATGAAACCTTCTCACTAAAATTCTGAATAAATATAAGTAATGGATATAAGATTTTAGAAATTAAATAAAGTAAAGATGAAGAAAGGAGAGAAATTTTTTCCGGCATATTTATAGCTATGCTCTTAGGAAATATCTCTCCTAAAAAAAGAACTATCGTGCCAGAAAAAATAATTGCTAAGAAAACTCCCTTCTCATCAAATAGTTTAACAAATATAGAGGTAGTTAAGGAAGCTATATTTATATTTACCAACATATTACCAAAAACAATTGTAGAGAGTAAATAGGTTGGCTTATTTAATAATTGCTTAATCCTTTTAACTCTAAAATCTTTAATATCCATCCTCCCTAAACGATAAGTGGTCAAAGAAAATATTGCAGTTTCTGAGGCAGAAAAAAAAGCGGAAAGGCAAATAAATGAAATTATAAGAAGAATTTCTACCATTTACCTAAATTTCTTCCCAAAGTAACAATTGTGTTTCTTTTCTTGGGGAAGAATAAATTTTACATTTATAGGGAAACATCTTACCTGCTAAAGTAATAAAATTCCTTGCTCTATTTACCACTACCCCTAATTTCTTCAAATCTTCTAATCTTATCAAACGATTATCTTTTCGGCAAGATACTATTCTTTTTGCTGAAATTTTTCCTATACCAGGAACACGCAAAAGTTCTTCCATAGATGCAGAGTTAACTTCTATAGGGAACAACTCTAAATGATGCTTTGCCCAAACTAATTTAGGGTCTTCATCTATAAAGAGATTTCCTTCCTTATCAAAAATCAACTCCTCGTATTTAAATCCATAACTACGCAAAAGAAAATCAGCCTGGTAAAGACGAACTTCTCTCAAAGGTAAACAAGGCAACTTATTCTCAAAAGGTGTATCTCTAACAGGTATAAATCCACTGTAATATATGCGACTTATGGAAAATTTATCATACAAAAATTGAGAAAGAGAAAGAACATCTCTATCGGTCTCTGCCCCTCCACCCACAACTAACTGTGTACTAATACTTCCTTTAAAAAGATTTTTTCTATATAAATAATTAATTTTTTTTAATCCACCCATTAACTCATCGTGAAAACTTTTCTCTGGACTTAATAGGGATAGATATTGCTCATTGGGAGCTTCTAAATTTAAAGATAGTCTATCAGATAATTTGCCTAACTCGGCAATGAGACGATCATCTACACCCGGTAAAATAACTGTGTGAATATAACCCTTAAACCCAGCTTCTCTTACAAGCTTTATAGTTTGAAACATACTCTCCTGAGCTGTATTGGGATTAGGGAATATACCACTGGAAAGAAACAATCCTTCTACCCAACGTTTCTTATAAAAATGAAGGAATAATTGGGCAAGCTCATGAGGTTTAAAACTTAATCGGTGAGTATCTCTTCCGCAACGATTAACACAATAATAACAATTGTATTGACATCTATTAGTTTGTAATACTTTAAATAAGTTGCAAATCTTCCCCTTAAAACCTACAGCAGGATAGATAAAATTTTTATATCTATTGTATCCAAGATTAAGCGGACGAGGTATCCCTGTAGTATCAAAAACAGATAAACTTCCTAAAATCCTTAATTTATCCTCTATATCCTCTCTCACTTCCCTCTCAAACTATTAGGATTAGTTCCTACTTTTATTTTCTTAACATAGGAACAAATCTTACAGGAATAATATCGGTAGTTAATACCTTACCCTCTCTCTTCAATATCAATTTCAAATTCTGAAAATGTTCACCTACAGGGATAACTAATCTTCCTCCCTCCGCTAACTGTTCTAATAGGGGAGGAGGAACCTCCTTAGGTGCACAAGTCACAATTATACCATCGAAAGGAGCGTATTCTTGCCATCCTAAGAATCCATCACCTATCTTTACGTGTATATTATTATACCCTAACTCTTTAAGCACCTTTTTTGCTTTGAAAGCTAAAGGCTCCAATATTTCTATAGTATAAACCTCTTTAGATAACTCTGCCAAAATAGCTGTCTGATAACCACTACCTGTGCCTATCTCTAAAACTCTTTCTTTTCCTTTCAGTTCAAGAAGCTCAGTCATCAAAGCTACTATATAAGGTTGAGATATCGTCTGTTGATACCCAATAGGTAAGGGCGTATCATCGTAAGAGAAATTCTGCCATTTTAAAGGAACAAATTTATGGCGAGGAACTTTAAGCATTGCTTTAATTACCCTATCATCTTTTATCCGCCGTTTAATAATCTGTTCTTTTACCATCCTTTCTCTTAAAATATAAAAGTTATCCCAACCCAAAGAAATAATAATTAAAAAACACAACATTAAACTAAATCTCACCTTTAGCTTTATCATAAAAAACTACCTCAATAAAAAATTAAGATATATTGGCAAGAAAAATTAATTTATGCCTGATTATATTTACCTTTCAAAAGAGTCAGGTCTAAAAACACTTGTAGTCTTCTAGAACGGCTGGGATGACGGAGTTTCTTTAAAGCCTTTGATTCTATCTGTCGTATCCTTTCTCTTGTTACTTTAAATACATTACCTACTTCCTCCAGAGTTTTTGGTGTTCCATCTTCTAATCCAAATCTTAAAACAAGAATCTTTTTTTCTCTTTCCGTAAGACTCTCTAAAGCCTGCTCTATCTCCTCCTTTAGCATAGAATAAACTGTAGCATTAGCAGGAGAAATAGCTCTCTTATCCTCTATAAAATCACCAAAATAAGTATCTCCATCATCACCAACGGGAGTATGAATAGATATCGGTTGCTGAGAAACTTTAAGTATTTCTTTAACCTTAGAAATTGGCATTTTCAATTCTTTAGCTAACTCCTCAGGGGTAGGTTCTCTTCCCTTTTCCTGAATAAATATTCTCGAAATCCTAATTATCTTATTTATTGTCTCGGTCATATGCACAGGTATTCTTATTGTACGGGATTGGTCAGCAATGGCTCTGGTAATAGCCTGTCTTATCCACCATGTGGCGTAAGTAGAAAATTTAAATCCTCTTTTATATTCAAATTTCTCCACTGCCTTAATAAGACCGATATTACCTTCCTGTATTAAATCCAAAAAAGATAAACCTCTGTTTACATATTTTTTTGCAATACTAACTACAAGTCTTAAATTGGCTTCTACTAATGTCTTTTTTGCTTTATTATAGGCAGATTCTTTTAAAGTAATATTCCTAAATTTCTCCTTTAGCTTACTATAAGGCGTAAACAATTTTTGCATTAATATATCTCTTTCCTTCTTTAGGATATCAACTTTACTCTTATCCTCCTTACCCTCTAATTTTTCTATCTTTTTATTCAATTTCTCTATCTCCTTCATAATTTCTTTCATACGAGAAAAAATATTTTCTATTACACTTATTGTAAAGTTAAACTTTTCCAAAACTTTTATCTGTGCATCTATCTTCTTTATCCTTTTAAGTTTTTTTGCTAATTTTTTTATTCTTATTAGTTCTTTATCTTTATTCTTTATCTCACCTTTAACGAAATCTTCGGGATTAAGCTCTTCCCCTATTAACTTGTTAGCTATTTCTAAAAAAGCTTCTTTAGCTATAGGTGTCTCAAAAACTTCTTTTCTTAAAGAATCTTCTCTCTCCTCTATTTCTTTAGCTAACCTTACTTCACTCTCACGAGAAAGCAAAGGAATCTGACCCATCTGTTTAAGATACATCTTAACTGGATCGTCTATCGGTATAGTTGAAATAAATAGCTCTTTCTTCTCTTCCTTCCACTGTTCTTCTTCTCCTGCTTCTAAAACACTGATATTCTGGTCATCCAATCGTCCAAAAACAAAATCCAACTCATCGGGAGAAATAATATCCTCGGGCAAGAAATGATTTATCTCATCATAGGTAAGATACCCTTTCTTCCTACCAATATCGATCAATTGTTCTACGTTTCTTTCCAGAATCCTTTGTTTAACCATCTCTAACCTCACTATTTATTCTTTTAAATTCCAACATTAACTCTTTTACTTTTCTAATATCATTAATCCCCTCTGCCTCCTTTATCTGCTTTTTCAATCTCTCCTTAATCATCTTAATACGGTTATTTTTTAAACGGGCAATACAATTCTTTAAAACATCTCCATCAATATCGGGGGTATTCTCAATAACAATCTGCGAAATAAAACTACTCACCTCTTTATCTTCTATAGAACTAAGTATCTTTTGAAAATTTAAATTGCTATCTTGTAAAAATCTATTTGCAACAAGAGAAAAAATTTTTTTACTCATCGGGCACAAAAAATCATCCTCAGTTAATTGTTTCCTAAACATTTCAAAACTTTTGGGATTAGTAAGAATAAATTTAATAAGTAATTTTTCCGTCAAAGGTATAGCCCCATTAACTTTCTTGGCAATTTCATAAGAAAACTTTGAATTTTTCGTCTTCCTACTTTCAGCAATTAGTATCTCCTCCCTTATCTTAAGAATGGTACTCAACTTCTTAATATACTCGTATCTTTCTATTTCACTATTTAACTTATTTATTGTTCTCAACATTTCTTCTGCAATTTTACTCTTACCTTCTATACTTTCTTGATCGTATAAATTTCTCATTATACTAATCTTGTAATCAAAAAAATCCATTGCATTTTCTACTAAAGATACAACAAACTCACAACCCTTATCTCTGACTAAGAGGTCCATATCGTAACCTTGAGGTAAACGTATAACTTTAACTTTCAAATCATTTTCCAAAAGTATATCTAAAGCTCGCAGAGTTGCCATCTCTCCTGCTTTATCGGCATCAAAAACAACAGAAACATTTGTGGTATAACGTTTAATTAAACGTATCTGTTCTAAAGTGAGTGCTGTTCCTAAACTCGCTACGATATTTCTTATCCCCACCGAATAAGGGATAATCATATCTAAGTATCCTTCGGTAACAATAGCGCTATTTTTCTCCATAATATAATCTTTAGAGAAATTTAGGCCAAACATATGTTCTCTTTTACTGTAAATAGGGTTTTCTAAGGAATTAATATACTTGGGTAACCCCTCCTTATCTTTAATCAATCTTGCTCCAAAACCTATAACTCTATTACGAATATCAAATATAGGGAAAATTACCCTATCTCTAAAAAGGTCAATATAAGCACCATCATTAGAAGAGATTATCAAAGAAGATTTTTCCAGAATATCCAAAGTAAACCCCTTTTTACGCATATAGTTCAATAATCCATTACCATAAGGGTTAAAACCTATCATAAATTTTTCAATTATCTCTTTAGTCAAACCTCGCTTATTTAAATAATCTAATGCTAAAGAAGCTTCTTTAGAAAATAAATTGTTATGAAAGAACAGTGCTGCTTCCCTAACCGCCTCATACAATTTAGATTTTAACTTCTCGGACAAATTAACCTTCTCGTAAGGTATCTCCATCCCCAATCTTTTAGCCAATATCTCCACAGCTTCTACAAAACCAACTTTATCATAAAGCATCAAAAACTGTATAACTCCTCCTCCCTCACCACAACCAAAACAATGAAAAATCTGTTTTTGAGGGCTAACGATAAAAGATGGTGTTTTTTCGTTATGAAAAGGGCACAAAGCTTTAAAATTTCTACCCGTTCTTTTTAAAGGTAAATAGTTAGAAATTATTTCCACTATATCTGTTCTCTGCTGAACTTCTTCAATAAAGTTCTGTGGTATCATTTTACTTCTTATGAGAGAAACGTTTAAATCCGGAAAACTCGTATATATCAAATTTTCCTTTAGACAAAAGATGGTCCAACATAAGATTAATACCTAAACTATCAGAAGCTATATGAGAAGCTACAACTACATTTATATGAGCTTCTTTACATTTCTTAAAATGTTCTTCAGATTGATGCATAGCAATAATCGTATCTATACCAGAGTTAGATAGTTTATCATAAATACCATCTGGTCCTTCTGTCCCACCGGTAAATTCAATATATATTTTAGAAACCTTAGCCTTTTTATCTCCCATTAAAATTTTAGGAGGATTATTATTTCTACTTGCCTCCTTATATTCTTGCACCTCCATAAGTAAATCTATTATCTGACCTAAATTTTTAGGTTTTTCTTTATCCGTCAATTCCTTAATATACCGATAGGCTAAATTATCAGCAGGAGTATGTATACACATAAGATTTATCCCTAACCATTTAGCAATATCTACACCTCGCTGATGATTAGCTGCTCCTACTCTTCTTTCTACCTGTGCCTTCCTTTCTCTAAGTAAACTTTCGGCGAAACTGACATTTAAACCCTTTTGAGTAAACATATCTATCTGTAAATCCATAACCTCATAAAAATTAGCATAAGCTCTACCTAAGGGATGATGAGAAACCACTAAATCTATCTTCTTATCCTTTTCTTTAAGTCTATCTACCAACAATAACTCTTCTCCCTCAACATCTATCCCTACAATCATAGAATTTATCTCATCATCTTTATTGCCGTTGAGTATACGTGTATCAGCAAAAGGATTAAAAAGAGTATCTAAGTCAAAAAAATCTTTTTGTTTACTCTCTAATTTTTCGTACTCCTGTTTTTTCTCTTTAATGAGCAATTCTATATCTTTCTTTTCTCGTGGATCAGCTTCTATACCCTTTTTTACCACTTCTTCATAATTTCTACCTAATTTCAT
>JAMWDA010000176.1 GCA_023818995.1 Candidatus Omnitrophota bacterium | reverse complement strand
GGTTTAGCACAGGTTAGATATGGATACGGTGCTTCTATAAAAGATGCCGGTAGAAAATTAAAATACGACCTCATATATATTAAAAGAATGTGTTGGTTCCTTGATTTTCAGATTCTCCTCTGGACATTAGGTAGAGTTCTAACCGGAGAAGGCGCACGATAGTTTTTAATAAAAGATTTATACATAAAACGAGGAATTCAAAACAGAAAATTTATAGAAACACAATAGAGATTTATTATTATTCGCCTATCTTAAACTTTGGAAGATGATAAAATCAGTACTTTTGATATGGAAAGAATGTTTTTTGATGTTTAAGAGGTATCCAAGGATCCTCTCACCTTTCTTTGCTGTATTAGTTACTAATATTCTCATCCTGTATATTCTTTATCTTATACCTCAGAGACCAATTTCTTACCTATTAGCTCCTCCTGTGCGAGTATTTTGGGGAGAAAGGTTTCTTCATTATCCTTTTAATTTGTTTCTTTTGCCTAAATTATTCTATTATGCTAATATACTATCTACATCTTTTATAGGTGTTTTAATGACTGCTTTAGCAATAGGTATGATTAAAGAAAGTTATTTAGGTTATATACCCACGATAGGGGAGAATCTGTTTTTATCTTTAAGGAAGTATTTTACTCTCTTGATGGTGTGGGTAGTAATATTAGTATTATCGGAAACTCTTACAAGAATATTTAGGAGTATAGAGTATAAGCATCCTTCTTTGTTTATATCTTATCTTACTAATTCTATAGGTATCTTTGTTCAACTATTTTTTATCTATACTATGCCGGCAATAGTAGTTGAGAATAGAAATTTTTTCTCTGGTGTAAAAGAAAATTTTTTATTTTTAAAAACTGTTTTTTTAACTACTCTTATATTTATTTTACCGCCTACGCTTTTTTATTTTCCTCTTTTAGGGTTTAATAAGCTATTACCATCTATGATAGAGAGATTTTTTCCCGAAGTAATTATAATATTTATATTAGCGAGTATATTTATTTCTACAATCATAGATATTTTAATTACAACTTCTTCTACGCTTATTTTCTTAAAGAAGAGATTAAATGTTTAATTGGAGGTGGGTGATGAGAAAAATATTCTTATTTTTGTGTTTGGGAATAACTCCTTTAATAGGTTATGGTTATATTATTGATGGTTACGTTGATGATTGGGGAGTAAACCTTTCTCCTATTAATGCTAAGAGTAAAGGTTACTTAGATAGCAATTTACCCACAGGCGGTTTAGATATTGATTTTATTACTGAAGATAATGCTGATGATACAGGAAATTGGCCTGTTGGCCCGGGAGGAAGCACTAAGAACTATTACGATGCTGAGGCATTTTACTTTGATAACGATGCTAATTATGCTTATATAGCTTTAAGTCAGGGATTAAGTAGGTCAGGATATAATAGTATTGATCCCGGAGATATAGCTATTGGTTTTTCTTCTGGTAGTTACTCTTATGGTATAGATGTGAGTAGTTATGATCCAGGGAATAAAAAAGCAAATTTATATGGGAATATAAAATCCTGGGATTCGGTAACTATATCTGCGCATCAGCCCTATTCCGATCCTTGGAGATTTAAAATTACAGGAGGCAATGCTCAACTTTTAGATGCTATAGATTTTGTATATAGCTCATCTCAAAATACTCACTATATATTAGAGGCGAGGATACCTTTAACTCTCTTAGGAGTTACTGCTACCCCTGGTTCTTCTATTACTCCTATATTCTTACATTGGACGATGGAGTGTGGTAATGATTTTTTAAATTTATCAGCAGATATTAATCCTGTTCCTGAGCCAAGTAGTTTGGTGTTGATGCTTTTATCTTTCTTAGGTTTAGGTGGCAGAAAAATTTTAAATAAATACCTAAAATCATAGGTGGTTAATTAACTTATGAAGAGAATTTTATATTCTCAAAATAGCTTACTATTTTTAATTTTGGTTTTATTATTATGTGCTTGCTCGGATAACCGCTATAGAGCGGAAAAGCTTTACTGGCAAGCAGAAAGAAATGTGGAGAGATTGATAAAAGATAAAGGAGGTAAGCTTACTGAGAAAGATTATAAGGAAATTATAAGCTATTACCAAAAAGTAGTAGATAAATTTCCCTTAGAACCTTTATCGGCAAAGGCGCAGTTTGTTATAGCTAACACTTATATTTCTCTTAAGCAGTTTGATAAAGCTCAAGAAGTAATTAACTCTATAATTCATAATTTCTCTAATTCCCCTGAGATTGCTACTCAGGCTTACTTTGCCTTAGGAAATATTTTCGAGAGAGAGGGTAATTGGCAGAAAGCAGAGGGTGAGTATGAGAAGATTATGGATATGTATCCTTTGACTACCCTTGGGCTTAATATACCCATCTATGTTCTCCAACATTATCAAAGAATTAAGGATAAAGGTAAAGAAGAGAAGGCATATGATAAGGCTATCAGAAGATATAAATCTTTAATTGAAGAGTACAGTGATACGAGGATGGTTCCTGTGATTAAAGATTATTTAGCTCTTGTTCATTTTGAAGAGGGTAAATATCAAGAAGCTTTGGCTATTTGGGATAGTATAATTTCCGATTATCCTAATACTCCCCAGGCAGGTTTAGGATTATTGAAGAAGGCAGAAGTATATCTGAATAGATTGAACGATTTACCTAAAGCGATAAGTTCTTATGAAGAATTCATTAAACGTTATCCTCACAGTAGTGATCTCTCAAAAGTTGAATATAGCTTAGCTTTACTTTATTTTCGTAATAACAATTTAGATAAGGCAAAAGATTTGTTTTCTTCGTTGATAGATAAGTATTCTAAAGATAAGGAGCTTTCCTTGAAGGCTTATTTAGGGTTAAGCTACTGTTATCGTAAAGAGTTAAATACCGATAAAGTAATGGAGATATATACAAAAATAAGAAAAGATTATCCCAAAACTAAAGAAGCAGTGGCTATCCCTTTCCTTATTGCACAGTACTATTGGCAAATAAATTTGGATACGAAAGCTGAGGAAGCAATTGTTGATGCTATTAGAGAGTATGAGAAATTGCTCAAAGATAGTAATATAGATGAGAGTTTAATCAGAGAGGTAGCAAATTTTTTAGCTTTAAGT
>JAMWDA010000175.1:418-3124 GCA_023818995.1 Candidatus Omnitrophota bacterium | reverse complement strand
ATCATAATTAAGTATGTGTATAAGAAATCTTCCACCCGCCTGATAAATTCTATCTAACCAAATTCTTGCCTGTCTTAAATCTGTGCCGGGAACTGGGGGATAATAGGTAGAAATTACGATATTATCAAGACCGGATTTTTCTCTTACTTCTTTGATTTGCCTGACCAAGAGGTTAACAAATCCTTCGTTCCACGCCAGGGCTCGACGGTCAGAAATATTTATGCCGGGTGAGACCGTAAAGCCAACTTTAAACGGAAGATTCCTCTCTGATGAATTATGATTTATGATGCCTATATCATTAGAAGTAGAAACAGGTGCAGGAGGATTCACAAAGCTGACTTTTGCGCTCAGAGTAGAGGTGGATCTTCCGTTTTGGTTATATATTTCTGCTAACCAAGCCCTGTAGATACCTGCAGGTAAATCCCTTATAGAAGCGCTTCTTACTTTACCATCAAGAATATAAAAAGTTTTATTAAATTCTGCTTTTTCTGTTCGGTCTAACCTTATCCCCTCAACATATAAATTATAACCTGTGGGTTCAGGAGCTCCGGGTATTAGCTCCCAATTAATGGAACCATTAAATCCTATATCTTTCACAAAAGGACCTATCTGAGAAGGAACCACAGCAGCTTCAGCTCTATCCGCAAATAAACCTGCCAAGAAAGCAAAACCTGTTACTACTCCTAAAGCAACTGCCGCCGGTTTAAATAAACCAGCCCAGAATAGACGCCAATAAACTGTCTTTCTTACTTCTTGCGTAGGATAAAGTCTCTCTAAAATCCTCTCTGCTTCTTCTCTTTTCGCAAGATCTCCTTTTAAATAAGCACTAATCTTTTTCGTTATTGCATTTATTTCCTTAACTAGATTTTCTTCTCTTAGATACTCAGATGCTTTTTTAGGAATGTTTCTGCCTCTTCTTAATAAAATACCTAATAATAAATCCCGATATAAACTTACATCCAAATAGCCAAATAAGTCTTGCCATAATTTTTCTTCATCAAAGACAAAACCTTCGTAAGTAATGCTAATACCTTTTCCTTCTAACTCATTCAATAAATTACGGATTTCTTGTCTATTTTCAGCGATTTTTTTCTCGATTTTTTCTAAAATCCTGCTTGCTTGAGTAGCTTTTTCTCCATTTTGCGAACCCACAAATGCAGTTACCCTCTCCTTGCGCATCTCCAAGGTCCTTATCCTGGCGAAAATTACACCAATTTTTTGCTCTTTCTCTTTTATATTCTCAGCGATGTAATACCTTAGTTCTCCAAGAAGATACTGGGTAATTAAATTTCTAAATATGTGTAATTTTTCTTCAAAAGTAATTGACCTTCTACCAAAACTCCTGCGTTCCTTCCTAAGCCACTTTATAAACTCTATATATAAATAGTAGATAAAGGCTTCTTTTCCGGTTAATCTAGCGTTGCTAACTTCCTCTTCTAATTTTTCGTTTAATCTTTTTATAAATCTCTTTATTCTTTCTATATTTCTTTCTTTCCCATTATCTTTTAAACGGGCTAACAACTCTTCTGCCCTTTCTCTCTGCTGCATAAGTCTGCCCGTAGATTCTGATAAATCCTGCAAGATCTCATCTATTCTCTTTATATCCGCTCTTGTTGACTCTATTGAGTCAACCATCCCTTCTTCTTTCTGCGTCGTATCGGTTTCGGCAGGGATAACTTTACTTAAATCTAATGAAAACAGATTTCTTAGGGTATTAAATATCTTCTCTTTTATTTTACTTATCTTCTGGACTATCTTATTTATAAAATCATTTCTCAAGGATAAAGTGCAGACTTTGGACTGTGGATTAAAAGAGAGTGGCGAGCTGGAAGAACCAGAAAGTCTTCCTAACAACTTATACACTGCCTGCACTGTATAGGCATAGGCAGCTGGTTCGGCATATTTGATCATCCGCATTCTCTCATCAAATATTTCCGGCGGGTCTAAATCAGTAAGACCTTCTGTTGGATCATCTGCATACCTGAAATACACCCTTAGTTCTTCAGAATATAAACTGGGCATATTCTTAATCTTTTCTGAGAACGCTTCGGCAGTATAACTTCCGGCAACTTTAAGCAAGAGTTCATCATCTCTGTAGCCGAAGTTATATCCTTCAGTAATTAGTTGTGCCAGATATACTGCACCAGCAAAGATGTTTGACCGCGTATCTTCGACCATCTTTTTGGCAATCTCGTATTTGGAAAGACCCTTGCTGGCCTCAGGATAGAGTTTTCGATACGTAGATACACGTACCTGCATACGACCAACTGAAGGATCGCCGATGCCAAGGCGGGCTTTGAGCATATCAAAAATAAGATACTCTCCAGGCTGCATATCTATTATTTCCACGAACATAATCGCTTTGATAAAATTAGTAAACTTCTTATGGCTAAATCCGTATCTTTCTAAGTCATACTGTTTGTTCATTTGATTAGCAGCTTCCTGTATATCATGTTTGTGTTTTTCCAGAATATTCCTTATAACCTGCAGTGCCTCAGCGGTGCGATATTTTAAAAGCCCTTCATATACCTTAACTGCCTCGTCTGAAAGTTTCTTAGAAAGTGGTAGTACAGCCGCCTTAAATGGAGCAAGAGCTGGATGTAGTCTTAAAACTGTTCTTACATCTCCACCTTCTAATTCCTCTTCATCATAAGCATCAACTAAGAATGCAAGGGCAACTCTATCTGCACCAACTGATGGTTCTAT
>JAMWDA010000175.1:0-408 GCA_023818995.1 Candidatus Omnitrophota bacterium | reverse complement strand
CCTTAAGCGCGTATAAAACCGTATCATTCGGATTAATTGCGTGTAAATCTTCAAGATAAGCAATCATCGCTTGTTTGTTTTCTGGATTGCTTAAGAACTTGTTCACCTCTTCCTCTGTCGGCAGCGGACCAAGTTCATCTCCCTTGATTCTTAATAACAACCAGATAAGAGGAGGAAGTATCTTTACGGATATCCATATTCCCCCAATTGTCGTTACTGTATACGCCACGTCTTTTAAGAAATCGCGACGAGAGCGGGGTTCACGAAGGATAGATTTAAACTCTTCATCGTTTTCAATCGGCGAAGAACTGTTTCTTGCCTCTTCGATAATTAACTCTCTATAGCGTTGGTGTTTCATAATAAATTGATATATACCAGAATTTAGGTGTGCTAAACCCGTATTAAACT
>JAMWDA010000174.1 GCA_023818995.1 Candidatus Omnitrophota bacterium | reverse complement strand
GTAAACTCGCACACAATTTACTCCCAGATCTTTCATTAATTTACCATCTATAAGCCAAGGTTTAGAAGGATAGGAAAAAAGGTCATAGTCAAACCCCATACCTATAGGAGTAGGATTATAAGTAACACCTTTAACTAAAAAAGGTTTACCTTCTACAATTAAAGTGTATCCTCCCTCGTCACTGCGATGAATGTAGTAGGCGCCATCTTTACCTATGCAAGCAGACAAAAAAATGAGGCAAACAAAAACAATTTTGCTTGCCTCATTTAAATATAATTTAATCTTAATCTTTCTCATACCTTATCTCATCAAGGTAGAAAACTATACCTTCAGGATTATTAACATCTATGTTCGTTGCCCAACAAAAACCGCCAATTACATAAGAAAGGTCCCTACCCTTTAGGTCTATCTCATACTTTGTCCACTCCTTATTTAACTTTACCGGCCCTATACTAGCACTATCGGAATCTATATACTCTCCACTAGAAATACCGCCCATTTTAAACTCATTGATTATTTCTCCACCCTTCTCTCCTCTTGCCCAGAAAGTTAGTTTTGTAGCTCCCCGTAAATCAAATCCGGCCTCAGGAACGGTCCCCCAGTTGTTTGCTGGATTCTGCCAGTATATACCTGCCCATCTCGTTCCCGAATTATTCTTGTATTCTATCTTAATACAAGACTCTCCCGAAAAAGGGGTCTCTTTACAATTTACATTTAATTTCAAATCGCGGGCAGAAGTTGCTGGCATCCATCCACTGGGAATAAAATGATTATCTAAAGAAGAAGCATCAGCATAAACATAGAAAGGAAAATTGGTTTTCTTAACTACCTCTTTGAGATTAGGGTCATAACTAAAGTAAATATCATCAAGATAGATAACCTCTTCTGCTTTTGATTGGTCAGCATTAAAAACTATGCAGAATCCTCCGTTGACATAGGAAAGGTCCTTACCTACTAAATTTATCTCATACAATTGCCAATCTTTACTTAATCTAATAGGACCATACTCAACATTAACTGAATCAGGGAAAGCCACCATATCCCCACTACTGTTTCTCTGTATCCCTCCAACTTTAACAGAAGTTATCACCTCTCCGCCATTCTTACCTTTAGCCATAAAACTCAGTTTATTAAAGCCGGTTAAATCAAAACCAGTTTGTTTATCTCCCCAATTGTTAGATGAAGATTGCCAATATATCCCCCCCCAACCTTGCCCCTGAGTGCGTTTGGCTGTATAGGTTATGCTTATACAGGTACTACCCGAATAAGGTCCTTCTGTGGATTGGTCATTAAATTTTAAATCGCCATAATCCCCCATCCACCCACTAGGGATAAACCGATTATTAGGTGAATTTTTCTCTGTATAAATGTCAAATCTCTCCGCACAAATACCCAAAGTAGATAAAATAAATGTGCTTATTATACCTAACAAAATATACTTTTTCATTCTACCTCCTTTTTATTTTGAAATTTACCAATATTCACTAAATCTGCTTAATCACCTCCTTTTAACTAAAAATATTTAATTTTTATTCCAAATTTCTTTATAAACAAAGTATGATTTTTTAAGCCGACGTAAGAAAGGAGAATGTTTCCCCTCACCTTGAGAACATACACCTAACCATTCCTCATGCATATAACCATCTAAGAAAGGACCGGCAAATAAACCTTTCTTATCATGATGACTGGGTTCGTAAGCTTTCCACCATTCATCCAACCATTCAAATACTATACCACCTATAGCGTTACCTGCTCCTTCACCTCTGAAAGAATTATAATCTATATCACTCCATGCATTCTTATGATACTTTGCTTGAAAATCTTCCGCTTCATCAATAGTATAACCTTTAGCGTAAGATGGACAACCGTATTCAGTAATCATTGCCGGCTTATCCACTATCCTTCTTACCTCATCCCAAAAATCTAAGAACCCATAACTACCTCTATAAGCATTTGTACCAAAAACATCTATATCAGGACACTCTTTAGCAAAAATATCAAGAAATAGTGTATCACCCGATACTATCCCTACCGGCCTATGATAGGGGTCAAGAGACTTTATTAACCGGGCAACTTTATTGGCGAATTTAAAGAAACTTTGAGGTTTTTTATCAGCATTACAACCTAATCCATAAACATTTTCATTACCTAAAAGCCACATAAGAATATACGGTTCGTCTTTGTAATCTGTAACCATCTCCTTAATACTATTAAGCATATTCTCCTGATGAGTAGGATTATCGTAATCTGTGCCTTCTTCCCAACTTGCTCCACTACCGATAGCGTATTTACCTAAGAAATCACCTAACATTACATATATTCCATAGGACTTAAACATATCTCTAAAAAGTTCTTTATTGAGCTTCATCCCTGGCTGATGATAAACCCTTATAGCATTAACTCCCATCTCCTTAAGAAGTTTTAAATCCCCAACAACTATTTCATCATCATCCTGAATATTATTACTATTTTTATCCACCCAAGCCTCGTAAGGGGCATCTATCAAACCATTATTGTTTGTATCCTGGAATGTCCAATTTTGTAAAGTTCCTTCGTCGGGAGATTCTCCTATCCGGGTTGGCGCGTAGGTAATTGCTTTTATCATAAATGGTTTACCATCAACTACCATTTGCCAGTTACCGTTATCGTATTTTAAGAGTTTTATACTACCTTCACCCAATCTCTTAACTACTGTGGGTTCTTTAATTTTATTTTTACGCCGACAAAATTTTTCTAAAAATCCTCTCTTCTTTACTACCAACTTCCCCGGATTAACAATAAATTCATCGTTTCTTATATCGTTATCTACTCCGTTTATTATTTTTATGTACGCATCTTTCAATTCTAAATTTAATTCAGGGTATTCTCTTAAAAGAAACTTTATTCTGTATAAAGCAACTTTACCAATATACCAAGGTGTTTGCCAATAAGTCCAACCCACAGATGTAGGGAAATGAACCAATACAGCGTAATAAGCTTTTATCGCTTGTCTAATAAAACCTGCTCTTTCCAAAATATCAGCAATATAAAACTGCTTTACCCCTTGTGGTTCAGGAGAAAAATTCCACTTATAGAAAGCTAATTGTAAATCTCTACTATTAAGTATCTTCCAATGGTCTACAGAAGCCAACTTACTTTTACATTTAACAAAATTAGGG
>JAMWDA010000173.1 GCA_023818995.1 Candidatus Omnitrophota bacterium | reverse complement strand
GCTAACCATATTCTAAATCCCTCATTAAAAAAGATTATTTTTGTTCTCTATTCTGATGATGCGTACGCCATATTTCAGAAGAATGTAGAGGGATATTTAGATTATATGATTAAGAAGATTTCTCAAGGACCATACCTTACCGTTGATGGTATTGTAGAATACCAAAGTGGTATTGTGATGGTAGAACGTTTAAATCCTCCTTTTGGTTGGGCATTACCGGGAGGATTTGTAGATTATGGAGAGAGTGTGGAGGATGCTGTAGTAAGAGAGATTAAAGAAGAGACCAATCTTGAATTTTTAGATTTTAAACAGTTCAAGGTTTATTCTCAACCCGATAGAGACCCGCGCTTTCATACTGTATCGGTAGTATTTATTGGTAAAGGAAAAGGTAATTTAAAGAGTGACTCCGATGCAAAAAATGTAGGGATATTTACCAAAGATAAATTACCGTTAAAGATAGCTTTTGACCATCGTAAAATTCTTAACGAATATTTTTCTCATGGATTACATAAGAGAATTTCGTGATAAAAAGAGTATCGGCGAACTGGTAAAAGGGATAAAGAATTTATCAAGAAGAAGAATAAACTTAATGGAGGTTTGCGGAACACACACAATGGCTATTTTTAAATATGGATTAAGAAAATTAATGCCTGATAATATTAAGCTCTTATCGGGACCGGGATGCCCAGTTTGTGTAACCGCTAATGAGGATATTGATAAAGCTATATGGCTTGCAAGGCAAAAGGGAGTAATTCTTACTACATTTGGCGATATGCTTAGAGTGCCTGGTTCTACCTCAAGTATTTATAATGAGAAAGTTAATGGTTACGATGTGCGTTTTATTTATTCTCCTTTAGACGCTTTAAGGATTGCCGAGGATAATCCTAAGAAAAAAATAGTTTTCTTTGCCATAGGTTTTGAAACAACCTCCCCGGCAGTTGCCTCCTCTATCTTAGAAGCTAAGCGAAGAAAGCTTAATAACTATTTTGTTTTTTGTGCACACAAATTAATTCCTCCGGCAATGGAAGCTTTATTGCAAGCAAGGGAGATAAATATAGATGGTTTTATTTGTCCCGGACATGTAAGTGTAATTATAGGTGCTAAGCCATACGAGTTTATTGCTAAAAGATATAGGGTTCCTTGTGTAATTACTGGATTTGAACCTTTAGATATACTACAGGGAATTTTTATGTTGGTGAGACAGATAGAGAGGAAGCAAGCAAGTATAGAAATACAGTATAGACGATTAGTTAAATATGAGGGTAATTTATTAGCTTTGAAAACTTTAGAAGAAGTTTTCAAGAGAATAGATTCTTATTGGCGGGGAATGGGGATGATTGGTAATTCTGGTTTAAAGTTAAGGAAGAAATATGAGAACTTTGACGCAGAAGTTGTTTTTAAAATAAAGCCGGAAATAACAAAGAGTATTGCCGGATGTCTCTGTGGAGATATTATTAGAGGAGTAAAAGAACCAGTTGAGTGTAAATATTTCGGTAAAGTTTGCACTCCTTCCTCTCCTTTAGGTCCTTGTATGGTATCTATAGAGGGAGCTTGTTTTATTTACTATACTTACCACTAAAACTTAATATGTATCAGTATCTCAATATGAATCCAATTTTAAAAGCATTGGTTGCCGGTATTGTTACGTGGGGATTCACCGCTATTGGTTCAACCTTTATATTTGCTACTAAAAATTTTAATCAGAAGATATTTGACTGTATGCTTGGTTTTGCTGGAGGAGTTATGCTTGCAGCAAGTTATTGGTCATTATTGGCTCCTGCTATTGAGATGTCTTTTCATTTAGGAAGATTTGCCTGGTTACCCGCTGGTTTTGGCTTATCATTAGGCGCTATTTTTTTACGCATTATTGATAAGATTTTGCCGCATCTACATTTAGGTTTTTCTAAGAAAGAATCAGAAGGATTAAAGACTTCTTGGCAAAGTAGTATACTATTGGTTCTTGCCATAACTTTGCATAATATCCCTGAAGGTTTAGCAGTGGGAGTTGCAATAGGAGCAATGGTTTTAGGTTTACCTGAGGCCACCTTTGCCTCAACTTTAGCTTTAACTATGGGTATTGGTATACAAAATATACCTGAAGGATTTGCTGTAGCAGTATCTATGCGTAGGGAAGGATTATCTCAATTAAAGAGTTTCTGGTATGGTCAGCTTTCGGGAATAGTTGAGCCAATTACAGCGCTTATTGCGGTAGTGACGATTTTGTGGATGAGAGTTATTTTACCTTATGCTTTAGGTTTTGCCGCCGGGGCAATGATATTTGTTGTGGTAGAGGAAGTTATTCCCGAAGCCCAGCGCAATAATAATACTGATTTAGCTACGGCGGGAACTATTCTGGGGTTTTTGGTGATGATGATTCTTGATGTAGCTTTTGGTTAAATAAAAGGATGATTTGTGATGAGACGATTTTTTAACTGGCAGATAATATTTGCTTTAATCCTTATTTTTTTGTCCCTTGTTTTTTATTTTATTCACTATTTAATTTTTAAAGACTTGCATCATATTTTTATTTATCTTATAGGAGATATAGCTTTTTTATTCTTAGATGTCTTGATAGTGATGTTAGTTTTGCATCGCCTCTTAGTTTTTAGGGAAAAGCAGTCTATATTAAAGAAACTCAATATGGTTATAGGAACTTTCTTTATCGAGGTGGGAAGAGAGTTAATAAAAAAATTTTCTAAGTTTGATACTAATTTTGCTGAGGTAAGTAAGGAGCTTTTGATAACTAACGATTGGAACGAAAAAGATTTTGCAAGAGTAAATAAAATAATAGACCGATACGAAAGTAAAATTAAAAGTTCCAAGGAAGGTCTCATTGAATTGAAAGACTTTCTGATAAGCAAAAGACAATTTCTCCTTAATCTCTTAGGCAATTCCAATTTACTTGAACATGAATCATTTACTAACTTACTTTGGGCTGTTTTTCATATAGCTGATGAACTATCGTATAGGATTGATTTAACTAAATTGCCGGATAGTGATTATGAACATTTATCAGGGGATATTAAAAGAGCATATAAGCAGTTAATTTTCCAATGGTTAAATTATATGAAACATCTAAGTAAAAATTATCCCTATCTTTTTTCTTTAGCTATTAGAACAAATCCATTCGATGCTAATCCCTCAGTAGAAGTAAAGTAATTTCTTTCATAAAATAAA